>JAQGPB010000264.1 GCA_028293265.1 Pedosphaera sp.
GTTAGTTAGTTCAGGGGGGGAACGAAGCTGTCCAACTTCGTTCCTCCTTTTTAATTTTATGAATTTATTGCCGCGAATGATGCGACCCATCCTGGTGGCCTGCCTTTTGCTCGGCTTTGGTGTCGCACGAGCGGAGGAAAGCGCGGAAGAATTGGCGGCGCGGCATAAGCTTGCCGAATTGATCACGGCCAAGCCGGAGGTCCAGCCGAAGTTGCTGAGCGAACTGGCGGATACGGGGTCCAAAACCGCGCATGATGTGTTGAATGCCTGGACGCGCGAAGGGATCTATTTGTACGATGCGCCGGGAGGCTCAAAAATTCCGGTCCAACTGGAGGACCAGCAGGACGGAAAAGGCAAGGCGCGGGCGGTGCGTGTGGACGATGGCCAATTTTTGAAGGATGACAAAGGGGTCGAGCTTCGCTTCGGCACCACCGATTTGAACACCGCCGATACCGACATGGCGCTGCGCAAAGCGATACAGCGCACGATGGATTCGCTGGCGCTGGCGGACAAGGATCCTGAGACGCGCAGATCCGCCGTCGCCAAGCTCGGCAACTCACAGAAGCCGCAGTATACTCCGCTCTTGCAGGCAAGGCTGGACAAGGAAACCAATGCCGGCGTGCGCCGTGCGATTGGAGAAGCCATGGCCATGCTGCAACTCGCCGACCCCGATGCAAGCGTGGAAATCAAAGCCATTCAACGACTGGCGGAGCTGAAGGCCCTCGGCTCGCTTGAAAGCCTCCAACGTTTCGCGGCCAAGGATGGCTGCCCGCCTGCGGCGAAAGCGGCGGCGGCCAAAGCCATCCGTTCCATCGAAGACCATATCTGGTGGGTGAATTTTTTTGGCACGATATTTCATGGCGTCAGCACGGGTTCCATTCTGTTGGTGGTGGCGCTGGGTCTGGCGATCACTTTCGGCTTGATGGGCATCATCAACATGGCGCATGGGGAAATGATTGCCGTAGGAGCTTACACCTGTTATGTGGTGCAGAATCTTTTTGGCGCGGGATTTGGCTTCACGATTGTGCTTCCGATTTCTTTCGGTTCCAGACCGATCCAGTTCGGGATGCATCTGCCGGGCATGAACGCCACCGGCTGGACCTATGAGAGTTATTTTTTGGTGGCGCTGCCGCTGAGTTTCATCATGGCAGCGCTCGCGGGTTTGCTGGTGGAACGGACGGTCATCAGGTTCTTGTACCGGCGTCCATTGGAATCACTGCTGGCGACGTGGGGCGTCTCGCTGGTGATGCAGCAATGTTTTCGCATGGTTTTCGGCGCCAACAATGTGCAGGTGAATTCGCCTTCGTGGCTGCTGGGCCATTTTGCGGTGGACGACGTCAGCTTCGGGTACAATCGCGTCTTCGTGGTTGGTTTCGCGATCATGATCGTGATCGGAACCTGGCTGTTGCTGGCGAAAACGCCTTTGGGACTTTTGATTCGCGCGGTGATGCAGAACCGCAACATGGCCGCGTGTCTCGGCGTGCGCACGCGCCGCATCAACATGCTGACGTTTGCGTTTGGTTCCGGGCTGGCGGGATTGGCGGGCGCGTTCCTCTCGCAGATCGGCAATGTCGGTCCCAGCCTGGGGCAGACCTACATCGTGGACAGCTTTATGACCGTGGTCGTGGGCGGCGTTGGCAGCATCGTCGGCACGGTGTGCGCCGCGATGGGCATCGGGACCTCCGACCAGGTGCTGCAACAATTGACCGGCTCGCCGGTGACCGGAAAAATCGTGGTGTTGATCACCATCATTCTTTTCCTGCAATGGAAGCCCGGCGGATTGTTTTCAATCCGCGGCCGCAGCCTCGACTAAAAAATGCAATCCTCGAAGTACCAAAATTGGGGCATGGTGATTGCGGGCGTGATTATGCTCCTCGTGATTCCATCGCTCAATGCCTTCACGCCGCCCGGGAGCTTCATTCATATATCGGATTTCTCGATCAATATTTACGGCAAGTATCTGTGTTACTCGATTCTGGCGATCAGCGTTGATTTGCTTTGGGGGTATACCGGGCTGTTATGTTTGGGGCAGGCGCTCTTTTTCGCGCTCGGAAGCTACATGATGGGGATGTATCTCATGCGCATGATTGGGGATCTGGGGCAATACCACAAACCCATCCCTGACTTCCTGGTTTTCCTGGGCTGGAGCAATCTGCCGGAGTTTTGGAAGCCCTTTTCCAGTTTTCCGTTCGCCCTGCTGATGGCTTTTATTCTGCCGGGCACATTGGCTTTGATCTTTGGCCATCTGGCTTTTCGGTCGCGCATTCGCGGCGTCTATTTTTCCATTCTCACACAGGCGCTGACGTATGGGGCGTGCCTGTTGTTTTTTCGCAACAGCCTCTTGCTGGGCGGAAACAACGGATTCACCGATTTCAAATTCATGCTCGGGCACGATCTCCGCCTGGCCTCCACGCAACGGGGCCTTTATCTTGTCTCTGCGGTGGCACTGGTGCTGGTCTTTAGCTTTTGTCGCTGGCTGAGCCGGACGAAATTTGGCCTCGTGCAACAAGCCATCCGGGACAGCGAAAACCGGGTGCTTTTCAGCGGCTATGCGGCCGGGAATTATAAACTCTTTGTGTTTGTGGTCAGCGCACTCATCGCGGCGCTGGGCGGGATACTTTACGTGCCACAAGTCGGCATCATCAATCCAAGCGAGATGGAGCCAAAAAATTCAATTGAAGCAGTGGTGTGGGTCGCCATCGGCGGCCGTGGCACCTTGATCGGACCAATCATCGGCGCGGTGGCCGTGAATGTCCTGAAAAGCTGGGCCACGCGCGCATACCCGGATCTTTGGCTGCTCATTTTGGGCGGGTTGTTCATCGTGGTTACGGTGTTCATGCCCGGCGGAATTGTCGGGCTGCCGGCGCAACTGCGTCAGATGCGTGAACGCCGCCTCAAGGCCCGCGCCGGCACCGTTGCGGATGTCGTCGCAAAAAGTCAATTGGTGGAGATCGAATAATCGTGACCGCCAAAAAGTTCATCCTCACGCTCGAAGGGGTCAACAAAACCTTCGATGGATTCAAGGCCATCTCGGATTTGAATTTCTACATGGATGACGGCGAGTTGCGCATCATCATCGGCCCCAACGGCGCGGGCAAAAGCACCATGATGGACATCATCACCGGCCGCACCCGCCCGGACACCGGCAAGGTCGAATTTGGAAAAAATACGGATTTGACCAGGCTCAACGAGTATCAAATCAACCGCCTCGGCATCGGGCGAAAATTTCAAACGCCGTCCGTCTATGTTCACCACACCGTTTTTGACAATCTGCTGCTCTCATTGAAAGGCCCGCGCGGGGTTTTCTCCGCATTGTTCCATCGCATCACTTCGGAAGAATGCGCGCGGATTCAGGAAGTGCTGGGCACCGTGGGTTTGTCTCAACGCTCCAAATGGAAGGCCGGCGCACTGAGCCATGGCCAGAAACAATGGCTGGAAATCGGCATGCTGATTGCCCAAGACCCAAAACTTCTCCTGGTGGACGAACCGGCGGCGGGAATGACGGACGAGGAAACGCACAAAACCGCCGATTTGCTGCTCAGCTTGGAAGGCAAACACAGCGTCGTCGTCATTGAGCACGACATGACCTTCGTCCGCCAATTGGCCCGCAAGGTGACGGTGCTCCATCAGGGCACCGTTTTGTGCGAGGGCAGCGTGGATGAAGTTCAGAACAACGAGCGGGTCCTTGATGTTTATCTGGGGCGCAAACACGAGAAGAAACATTTATGACCACCGCCGCGCCAACTCCATTGCTGGCGATTTCCCAGGTCAACGCCGCTTACGACGGTTCGCAAATTCTGCGCGATGTCACCATCACCCTCCCCGAGCGGCAACTGGTCGCCTTGATGGGCCGCAACGGCGTGGGCAAAACCACCACGCTCAAGTGCATCGTCGGGCTGGTCAAGCCGACGAGCGGTGACATTCGCCTGTGCGGTGATTTGATGAACGGGCTGCTGCCCGAGGATCGCGCGCGCGCCGGCATTGGTTACGTGCCGCAAGGCCGCGATATTTTTCCGAACCTGACCGTGTGGGAGAATTTGAAAATCAGCCTGGTGGTGCATGGCTCCAAGGCCAACGGGCAGGTGGATCGTGTGCTCGAACTTTTTCCCGTGCTCAAGGAAATGCTCGGGCGCAAAGGCGGCGTGCTCAGCGGCGGCCAGCAGCAGCAACTGGCCATCGCGCGCGCGTTGCTGACCGACCCCAAGGTGCTTATCCTCGATGAACCGACCGAAGGCATCCAGCCGAACATCATAGATCAGATTGGCGAAACGCTGATGAAAATTCGCAGTGAAGGCAAGATGAGCATTTTGCTCGTTGAACAGTATCTCGATTTTTGTCTCGAAATCGCGGACCGCTTTTATGTCATGGACCGCGGCGCGGTGGTCGCTGGCGGCCCCATTGCCAATCTGGATGAGAGCATCGTGAAGAAGTACTTGACCGTATGACCCTGGCGGCGAAACCATCGGGCCATGGTTCGTTCTCGTATTTTGGCCGCCGTGGAGGCGACAGGTTTTTCCCCGTGAGTTTATCCACCGTCAACGCGCAAAGTGCGCGAATCGCCCGGGGTTCCGGACATCTGGGGATTGAAATGGCCTCCGGTCAAAGCGCCGCCACTTCGGTTTGGGCTTCGAGCCCGTTGAAAATTTTGGTTCCTCGTCCACGCGGGCAAAGCGTGTGGGCTTTTCTCAGCAGCTTCGGCGGCGGACTGGTGGCCGGAGACGAAACCAGCCTCACCGTCACCTTGGCTCCGCGCACCCGTTGCTTTCTCGGCACCCAAGCCTCGACCAAGGTCTATCGCAATCCATCTGGCCGGCCATGTGGTCATCGGCTTAAAGCCATCTTGGGCGCAGGCTCCGCGCTGGTGCTTGCGCCGGATCCGGTGCAAGCATTCGCTGGTTCCAGCTACACGCAACGGCAGGAATTTCATCTCGAACCCGGCAGCGGACTGGTGCTGGTGGATTGGCTCTCCTCCGGTCGCATGGCCCGTGGCGAGCGTTGGGCCTTCGATTTCTTCCGCAGCCGCAATGACATATTTTTTGACGGTGAGCGTGTATTTGTTGATTCATTTCTTTTGAAGCCTGACGAAGTTCCGCTCGCGGACACGCCGGGGATGGGGCGAATTAATTGTCTGGCAAACATGGTCATTATCGGCGAGCCATTCCGGGATGCCAGCGCGCAAGTCTTGCAGCAGATTGCCACGCTTCCAGTAACCCGTCGCGCATCGCTCCTTTGCAGCGCCAGCCCGATAGCCCAAGGTGCGCTGATTCGTCTGGCCGGCGAGGGAGTGGAAGAAGTTGGACGCGAGATTCATCGGCAACTTGCTTTCCTG
>JAQGPB010000315.1 GCA_028293265.1 Pedosphaera sp.
AAACAACCCATCCAATAAAAGCAGATGGGGCGCGGATATGCCTGACGACCAGTCGCATTAGCGTCAAACGTGAAGGGTGCTCACAGCTTGCTGCGACTGGTTCTGCGTAGCTACGCTCCCCATTCAATTCAATCGCATCATCCCGGCCGAGGCTTCCGCCCGCCTTTCCTTCCTCTGTCGTTTTCGAGCGCATCACTTCCTGTAACGCAATTGTAACATTCTCGCCCTCTCGCCGTAACAAACTGATTTTAAGCTGCTTAAGAAGGCCGAAGGCAATGGGCGAAAATCGCGGGGGTTGAAACCCATCAGAAAATGGAAAGATTGGACTCTGAGGTCGGAATGATGCTGGAATGTTATTAACCATTTGTGTAATGGTTCCTTCTGACCTCAAAATATGGGGATGATTGTCCAGGTTTGTCGTAGATGCAAAGTGCCATGACAGAAAAAGCCATCAGCACCAGCAAGCGGAGCATCGGTTGGATGGGGCTGCAACGCGGCCACCAGGCCCGGCCGTTGGAATGGCTTGCAGAAAAGGGGATCTTCCTCGTGTCCCTTTCCGCAATTGTCATGGTTTTTCTGATTTTCCTTTTCGTCGCCCGCGAGGCGCTGCCCATTTTTTTTGGCCGCATGGACAGTGCCGCAGTTCCAAAGGCAATTCCGGTGGAGGAGATGGATAAAATGAGCCCCGCGAAATTGCAGGAATATCTCGGCCTGAATCCAAAAGAATTTGCCGCGATGGATCACGGGACGCTCAAATCGCTCATGGAAGTCAGGGTGGAGGGCGCCAAGGAAGCTTCCGTGAACAAGGATGCTGCCGTCAACACCACCTCGTGGCGATACATGCTCCGGCCCTACCAATGGAGCGGTTACACCAAGCCGGTTTACATCTGGCAGCCGGTTTCGGAGATTCAAAAATACAATATCATCCCGCTGCTCATCGGCAGCTTGAAAGCCACGCTGGTCGCGCTGCTTTTTTCAGTCCCGCTGGCCTTGGGTGCGGCCATCTATGTTTCGCAACTGACGACGCCGCGCAAGCGGGAACTGTTAAAGCCTGCCATCGAACTGCTTGCCGGCATTCCCTCGGTGGTGCTCGGGTTTTTTGCGCTGATTGTGCTGGCCAGCGTGATGCACGCGCTTTTTGGCTATCAATCCCGGTTGAACGCATTCGTCGCCGGCATTGCTTTGGGATTGGCGATTATCCCGGTGGTTTTCTCGATTGCCGAGGACGCATTGACCAGCGTGCCGCGCACCTACACGCAGGCGGCGCTCGCACTTGGTTCCTCCAAATGGCAGGCCGCGTGGCAGATCGTCCTGCCTGCGGCCATTCCCGGCGTGTTCGCCGCCGTGGTGCTCGGCTTTGGCCGGGCCATCGGTGAAACCATGATCGTTCTCATGGCCAGCGGCAATGCAAGCATTGTCTCGTGGAGCCTCTTTGATTCCACCCGCACGATGACCGCCACCATTGCCGCCGAACTGGCCGAAACTGTTTTTGGCGGGCCGCATTACCGGATTTTGTTCATGCTCGGCGCCTTGTTGTTCATCGTGACTTTTGTTTCCAACCTGGCCGCAGAACTGGTCATCGGCCGGCTCAAGCACAAACTGGAAGGCAAACGATGAGCGGAAAAAAACATCGCTTTGCCACCACCCGGTTTGATTTCGGCTCTTTCTTTTTCACCGGGCTGACGGGTCTGGCGACGTGGCTGATCATCGCCACGCTCGGCGTGATTCTGCTGAATGTCATCATTCGCGGCTGGTCCGGGTTGTCGCTCCATTTCATCCTCGGCGGAACCGAGAAGGACATGTTCGATGTGAAGCACGCGGGCGTTCTGCCCATGATCGTCGGCACTTCCGCGCGGGTCTTTCTGATGACGATTTTTGTCATTCCCATCGGGGTGATCACCGCGATTTACCTGACAGAGTACGCCCATGCCACATCAATTTTCACCCGCGTCATCCGCGGTGCCGTGAACAATCTCGCCGGCGTGCCTTCGATTGTTTTCGGCCTTTTTGGACTGGGTTTCTTCATCAATTTTGTGGGCCACAACTTCGACGCCGTGTTTCGTCCGAACAACCCGGACCCGCTGTGGGGCAAGCCCGCCATCATTTGGGCCTCGCTTACATTGGCGGTGATGACTTTGCCCGTGGTGATTGTCGCCACCGAGGAATCGTTGCGCGCCATTCCCCAGGGCTTGCGTGAGGCGAGCCTGGCGCTGGGCGCCACCAAACTCGAAACCATCATTCGCATCGTCCTGCCGCAGGCGACCCCCGGCATCATGACCGGCGGCATCCTTGCCATCAGCCGCGCGGCGGGCGAAGTGGCGCCGATCCTTTTTACCGGCGCGGCTTATTACATGGCGGATATGCCGCATTCGCTGCATGACCAATTCATGGACCTTGGTTACCATGTGTTCATCTTGTCCACGCAATCGCCCAACATCACGAAAACCGAGCCCATCCTTTATGCCACGGTGGTGGTTTTGCTAATGTTGACTTTTGCGCTGAATATCGTAGCCATCTTTATCCGCGCACGGATGCGGAAGAACATGCGCGCATTATGACTGAAACCGGCCCATCTCGAATCTCGGTTACCATGCCGGCCAACACAGCACCGGCCAACGGCCCGTCGCCGGCCGCGGTTCCAAACCCGCTCATCGAGACGGAGAATCTTTCGTTATACTACGGCCCTTCGCGCGCATTGAAGAACATCACCTTCCAGATCCGCGAGAAACTGGTCACCGCTTTCATCGGCCCTTCCGGTTGCGGCAAATCCACGCTGCTCCGCTGCTTCAACCGGATGAACGACCTGATTGACAGCGTGCGCATCGAAGGGCTTATTCGCATCGCCGGGCACGACATCAACAGCCGTGGCGTGGATGTCATCGAATTGCGCAAGCGCGTCGGCATGGTCTTCCAGCGTTCCAATCCGTTTCCCAAGTCCATCTACGAAAACATCGCCTACGCGCTCCGCCTCCAGGGCATCAAAAGCCGTTCTGAAGTGGATGGCGTGGTCGAAAGCAGCCTGCGCGGCGCGGCGCTGTGGGACGAAGTCAAGGACCGGTTGCACAGCAGCGCGCTTGGGCTGTCGGGCGGCCAGCAGCAGCGCCTCTGCATCGCCCGCGCCGTGGCCATCCGCCCGGAAATCATCCTCATGGACGAACCGGCCTCCGCCCTCGACCCCATTGCCACGGCAAAGATCGAGGAATTGATCCTTGACTTAAAAAAGGAATTCACCATTGTCATTGTCACCCACAACATGCAACAGGCCGCGCGCATTTCGGATTATACGGCTTTTTTCTACCTGGGCGAACTGATCGAATACGACCGCACCGGCCGCATTTTCACCAACCCGGCGCGCAAACAAACGGAGGATTATGTCACCGGACGCTTTGGTTGACATCTGTGCCTGATGACCTGAACTTTCAACATGACCATCCATTTCGAGCACGAGCTTGTGGAACTCAAAGAAAAACTTCTGACCATGGCGAGCCACGCCGAAGGCGGCGTCACCCGCGCCATCAAGGCGCTGGTGGACCGTGACGATGAACTGGCCCGCCGCGTCATGGCCGATGATGTGATTGTGGACCAGTTGGAGATTGAGATTGACGAATTGTCCATACAACTTTTGTCCAAGGCCCCGCTCGCATCGGATTTGCGGCTCATCACCGTGGCGATGAAAATTTCCCATGACCTCGAACGCGTCTCGGACGAGGCCACGACCATCGCGCGGCGCTCGCTGGAGTTGAGCACGGAACCGCAGCTCAAGCCCTACGTTGACCTGCCCCGCATGGCGACCATGGCGCTCGACATGCTGAAGGAAGCCCTCGACGCCTTCGTCAACCGCGACACCGCCAAGGCCCGCGCCGTGATTCCGCGCGACAAGGAAGTGGACCTGCTCAACAAGCAGTTGCACCGCGAACTTTCCAGCTACATGGTCGAGCGGCCCAGCACCATCACCCGCTGCCTCAATCTCATGGTCATTTCCAAGAGCATCGAACGCATCGCCGACCACGCCACCAACGTCGCCGAGGAAGTCGTCTATCTTTACGAAGCCCGCGACATTCGTCATAGCGGTCAATGCGCCTTCACCGCCGGCCCTGCTTGAGCAGTTGGCATTGCGACGGAAAGCGCCAAGCACCAACATCCAAGCACCAGAGACTAAC
>JAQGPB010000240.1 GCA_028293265.1 Pedosphaera sp.
TTTCGTCATCGTCTCATCGAGATTCAAGATCGTGCTCGCCACCATCGTCCAGGCGGCCAGCTCCGCGGAGTCCAGCTTTTCATTTCGCGCGGACTCACCCACCTCCAGCAACTTTTTCGCCGCGTCGGCGTCCGCGCGGTACACACTTAATTGTGCGTCGTGCAATTTAAGCAACACCTCCACCTCGCCCCTCTTGGGCGCGCGCCCCATCGCCAGATTGAACGCAAGTCCCACCCTGTCCTTGTCCGATTTCGCCTCCTGCATCAGCCGCTCGGCCAGCTTCCGCGCGGCCTCGATGTAAGTCGGATCATTCATCAGCACCAGTGCCTGCAACGGCGTATTCGTTCGCGGACGCCGTACCGTGCAAACCTCGCGGTCCGGCGCGTCGAAGGTTGCCAGCGTGGGCGGTGGAGCGGTTCGTTTCCAAAACGTGTACATCGTGCGCCGGTACAAATCCGGCCCGTGACTTTGCACGTAGGCCTGCGCCGTCCAATTTTGTCCATCAGCGCGCGACATCAATTCCTCCCAAAGGCCGGGAGGTTGATACGGTGAAACGCTTTTGCCGCCGATTTCGTCGTTGAGCAATCCGCTGATCGCCAGCGCCTGATCACGCACGAACTCGGCCTGCAGGCGAAAGCGCGGCCCGCGCGCCAGCAGCCGGTTCTCCGGGTCCCTAGCGGCGAGCGCCGGCGTGACCGTCGAGGACTGGCGATAGGTTGCGCTCATGACGATCAGCTTCTGCATTTTTTTGACGTCCCAGCCGCTTTTCATGAACTCCACCGCCAGCCAGTCGAGCAGTTCGTGATGACTCGGCCACTCGCCCTGCAAACCAAAATCCTCCGCTGTCTTGACCAGGCCCGTGCCGAAATACGTCTGCCAATACCGGTTCACGATCACCCGTGCGGTGAGCGGTTGCTGCGGCGAAACCAGCCATTCCGCCAAGCCCAGGCGATTCGCGGGCGCTCCCTCGGACAAAGCCGGAAATGCCCCCGGCACGCCGGCGGTGACCTTTGCGCCCGGTTTGTCATATTGTCCGCGCATCAGCACGAAAGTGTCGCGCGGCTTGTCCATCTCGGACATGACCATCGTGGTGGGAATCGTCTTTTCAAAATCGTCTTTGGCTTTGCGCGCCGAATCGGTTGCAGTTTTGGCCTCGGTCCATGCCGGATAATGCTGGTCGCGGAAATATTCCATGACGAACTTCTTTTGCTCCGGGGTCCGTTCAGCCGGTGAAATATGCGCCAAGGCAAGGTTCGGTGCATCCGCCAACCCAGCCACCTCCTCCGATTTAAGCACACGTCCGTAGACGCGCACGTCCGCCAATGAGCCTTTCAGCGGCGACGTATCCGAGCGGTTCCCCAAGGTGAACGGCGCCTCATTGCGAATCATCCCATCAAAGCCTTCTTCCGACACATCAACAGGCGTTTCTTTCCCATCAAGATAAAGTTTGATCCCCGCAGCCTTGCCCGAACCATCGTAAGTCGCGAACACATGCGCCCACTCGTCTTTGGGCAACTTGGCTTTGGAACTCACACGCAAAACGTGGTCCGGCCAGGCATGTATCAGATGGAAATAAAGCTTCCCCTTGGACAAAAACAAATCAAACCCGCGCTTGTTCTGCGTGTTGTCCAATTTCGCCAACAGAGTATCCATCCCCAGGTTGTTTTGCTTCACCCAGCAACCGCATGAAAATGCGTTCGTTCTTTCAAAATCCACCGGCGAATTCTCTGCGACAAAACGTTTCCCGGATGAATCAAACTTGAGGCCCTTGCCCAATATCCGCGAGGTCCAAACCGGCGAATTGGTGCCTTGAAAAGTTACCGCCACTTTTCCCCCCATGCCGTCTTCACCCTCAAGCGTTCCATCCAGGCTGAACCGCAACCGCAAATCAGACGGGTCTTCCACTGGTGGCACGCTGCCTTCCCATTTCACCTGTTCCGCAGCCAGCGCATCCTCGGCCACCTTCAGTTTCGCCTCGGCGGCGGACACTTCAGTCTTCAGCTTCGCCAGCGTCATCACCTGGTCTGCGCTCGGCACTTCCAAAACCGGTTCGGCATTTCCCTTCGACCCATCCAAGCCTTTTTCCGGGATGTTGTTGAAAAAAGCCAGCATCCGGTAGTAATCCTTTTGCGTGATCGGATCGTATTTATGGTCGTGGCATTGTGCGCAAGCGACCGTCAATCCCAACCACACCGTCGTCGTCGTGTTCACGCGATCAATCAGGTAGGCGGTATGATATTCCTCGGGAATCGCGCCGCCCTCGAAATTGATCATGTGATTGCGATTGAACCCGCTGGCAATCTTTTGTTCCAGAGTCGCATTCGGCAGCAGGTCGCCGGCGATTTGTTCGACGGTGAACTTGTCAAATGGCTTGTTGGAATTGAATGCATTGATCACCCACTCGCGCCACCGCGTCATGTCGCGCCCCGCGTCAATATGATAGCCGTGCGTGTCCGCAAACCGCGCCGCATCCAGCCAATCCAGCGCCATCCGCTCGCCGTAATGCGGTGAACTCAGCAACCGGTCCACCACCTTCTCATAAGCTCGCGAACTATGGTCACCAAGAAACGCCTTCACTTCCGCCAGCGTTGGCGGCAGACCCGTCAAATCTAACGTCACCCGGCGAATCAGGGTCGCCTTGTCCGCCTCAGGTGAAGGGCTGAGCTTTTCCGCCTCCAACTTCTGCAGGATAAAACGGTCAATCCCATTTCGCGACCACGAAGCCTTCTTCACCTTCGGCAAACTCACCGCCACCGGCGGCACGAACGACCAATGAGGAGCATACTCCGCCCCCTGCTTGATCCATTCTCCAAACAGCTTGACTTGCTGCTCGGACAACTTCATTCCCGAATCACCGGGCGGCATTAGATCATCCGTTCCGACTGCGTTGACCCGCCTCCACGCCTCGCTGCGCGTCAAATCGCCTGGCACAATCGCCGCATGGCCATCATGGTCAGCGTAGGCGCCGGCTTTCGTATCCATGCGCAGCTTCGCCTTGCGTTTGCCCTCATCCGGACCATGACATTTAAAACAGGTGTCCGAAAAAATCGGCCGGATATCGCGGTCATACTCCACCTTTGGCGAAACGTCCTTGGAATCCGCACCCCACGCCAACATCCCCGGCAGAAGCAGCAACAGCGCGCAAATAGATTTATAGTACCTTCGCATGACCGTGTCGGAGAAATTGTGTTTAGTGCCCACGAATGTAACCCAAACAGACGCCCTCATGCAAACCTGTATTCACAGGCAAACGCGCGGACGCGCGGCACGTATCTTGATCCTGACTTCGCCTCCGCCAAAATATAGCGCGGGTCTGCAACGCCGT
>JAQGPB010000323.1 GCA_028293265.1 Pedosphaera sp.
GAAAAAAGCCGGCATCGTCAACATGATCTGCCACAATTACCGCCGCATTCCCGCCATCGCGCAGGCGAAGAAAATGATGGAGGAAGGCGTGCTGGGGAGGATTTATCATTTTCGCGCGCGCTACGCGCAAGACTGGGCCTCTAGCCCCGATCTCCCTTTGATCTGGCGCATGCAAAAGGGCACGAGCGGCAGCGGCGCATTGGGCGACATCAATGCCCATATCATTGATCTGGGGCAATACTTGGTCGGCGAGTTGGACGAGGTCTGCGGCATGATGGACACATTTATCAAAGAGCGTCCGCTGCTGGCCACGGCGGGAAAGACGCAGGGCATCGGCGGCAAATCCGGCAAAGGCATGGGCAAGGTGACGGTGGATGATTCGGCGTTGTTCATCGGCCGGTTCAAAAACGGCGCGGTGGCCAACCTCGAAGCCACCCGTTTCGCGCCCGGCCGCAAGAACCACATTGAAATTGAAATCAATGGCTCGAATGGTTCCTTATTCTTTGATTTTGAGGATATGAACCGGCTCAAATTTTATGACAACACCGCACCCAAGGACCGCCAGGGTTTCAAGGACATTCTCGTGACCCAGGGCGGCGGCATTCATCCGTATTTCGGCGCGTGGTGGCCGGTGGGGCATATCATCGGCTATGAGCATACCTTCATCCATACGGTCGTGGATTTTGTGAATGCCTGCGTGGATGGCAAATCCGTGCAACCGACTTTTGCGGACGGCCTGCAAACCCAGCGCGTGCTGGCGGCGGTGGAAAAATCCTGCGATACACGCCGGTGGGTGAAGGTTTGATGGGTGTTTCGTGCTGCGTGTTGCGTGTTAAGGCCGAACGCTGAAACCCTGCCGTATGCTCGCAGGCGGCATTTTGCTTTGAAGCGGGTTGGTTTTCTGGCATGGAGTTGAGGCTGAAATGGCACGCCTTGAAGACCATCGCCAGGAACGGCTCGTTTGCCTGATATTGTTGCTGGGGACATTTTTCCTTTATTGCCCGGTCATCGGCTATGACTTTATCACTTATGATGATCCGCAATACATTCTCAGCAATCCTCATGTTCGCAACGGACTGAGGTTGGCGGGAGTAAGTTGGGCGACCACCACGCTTTACTTCTCGAGCTGGCATCCTTTGACCTGGATTTCGCATATGCTGGACTGCCAGTTATATGGCGTGCAGCACCCTGGCGGTCATCACCTGACCAACCTCCTGTTTCATGCCGTCAATGCCGCACTGCTCTTTATGGTCTTGCGACGCCTCACTGGCGCGCTGTGGCGCAGCGCCATGGTGGCGGCGTTGTTTGCATGGCATCCGTTCCGGGTGGAATCGGTCGCGTGGGTTTCGGACCGGAAGGACGTGCTGAGCGGCTTTTTCTGGCTGCTGACCCTGTGGGCGTATGTCCGTTACGTGAACGAGTCCAAATTACAAAGTCCAAAGTCAAAAGTTTGGTACGGCGTGACGTTGTTTTGTCTTGGCCTGGGGCTGATGTCGAAATCCATGCTGGTGACGATGCCCTTCGTGCTGCTGCTGCTGGACTACTGGCCGCTCAAGAGAAGTGCGGAGTGCGGAGTGCGGAGTGCGGAGTTGGGAAAGGCAAGTGGCGTTCGAGCGTCTTCCTGGAGATGGCTTGTTTTGGAAAAGTTGCCGATGATGGCCATGGGAATGATTGCTGGCGCGCTGACATTTCTGGCACAGAAGGAAGGTGGTGCGTTGGCGAATCCGGTGGCGCTTTCATTCCTCGAGCGCATGGGCAATGCCTTGGTTTCTTATGTCCGGTATCTTGCCAAACTGTTTTGGCCGGTGGATTTGGCGGTCGTTTATCCAGTCCATCCTTGGCCGGCTTGGGCTTGCAGCGGCGCGGGATTATTGCTGGCGGCAATTTCGTTTCGGGCAATTGTAACGATGCGTCGGCAGCCGTATTTTTTCACTGGATGGTTTTGGTTTTTGGGAACATTGGTGCCGGTGATCGGACTGATTCAACTTGGGATTCAGGCGATGGCGGATCGTTATACCTACCTGCCGTTGATCGGCATCTTTATCGCGCTGATATGGGGCAGCGCGGAACTGACAACCGGTTGGGAACGGCGCGGTTTCGCTTTGACGGCGGCCAGCGCTTTGATTCTTTTGGCCTGCGTGGCGGTCACTTCGGTTCAGTTGCGCTATTGGAAAAACACTCTGACGCTCTTCACACGCGCACTGGCAGTGACGGGAGATAATTTCATCATCCATGAAGGGCTCGGCTTGGCATTGGACGAGCGCGGCAATTATGATGAAGCGATGGCGCATTATAAATTGGCCCACGAAGAACAGCCGGATTCGCCGGTGGCGCTTTATCGCATGGGATTGAACCATGCCCGGCACGGCGATTATGCAACTGCCGTCGGGTTCTACCAGGAGGCAATGCGTCACGGACCGGATTCCTCCACCGTGCGATTCAACCTCGCCAATGCGTTGGCCGCATTGGGAAAAACTGACGACGCTGCCGCGCAATATTCGCAATCCCTGCGTCTTGATCCCAATTCCGCGGACGTTCACAACAACTTGGGAACGATGCTGGCCCATTTGGGACGGTTGCCCGAGGCGTTGGCTCAATTTGAAGAGGCATTGCGGCTCAAGCCTGATTATCCCGAGGCGCACGATGAAATGGGCGGAGTGCTGTTCAAGTTGGGACAGGCCGGCTTGGCGCAGACACATTATGAAACAGCAGTGCGCCTGAAACCAGATTTCGCCCACGCGCAGATGAAACTTGGATTGATCTTGGCGCAACAAGGGCATTTGCAGGAAGCCGTGCCACATCTGCTGGCCGCGCGCACTTTGGAGCCGCAGAATCCCGTCGTGTACTACAATCTCGGCGCTGCTTATGAGGCGCTTGGTCAGTTTGACGAGGCGGCGCGAGCTTTCGGCGAGATGGTGCGGCTCAAGCCCGGCGACGAGGAGGCACGCAAGCGGTTGGCACAAGTAGAAGCCGCGCTGCGTCCGAAACCCAACGACGCGGACAAGGCAGTTGCCAAGTAAATCATGGAACGCACTGACAATGGCCGCCAAGTCTGGTTCATCTGCCTGGCTTTATGCCTGGGCACGTTTCTGTTGTACGGTGCAGTGCTCAAGCATAACTTCATCAATTTTGATGATCCCATTTATGTCACCGAGAACCCGTTCATTCAAAACGGAGTCACAGCTTCAACCTTGAGCTGGGCTTTGACCACGGGTCACGCCGGCAACTGGCATCCTTTGACCTGGATTTCGCACGCGCTGGATTGCCAGATTTATGGGTTGAAACATCCGGGCGGCCATCATCTGACCAATCTGCTTTTTCATATTGCCAACACGCTGCTGCTTTTCCTGGTCTTGAGACGGATGACCGGCGCGGTTTGGCGAAGCGCAATGGTCGCCGCGTTGTTTGCCTGGCATCCGCTGCACGTAGAATCGGTCGCGTGGGTGGCCGAACGCAAGGATGTGTTGAGCACGCTGTTCTGGCTGCTGACCTTGTGGGCATATGCGCGATATGTGACTGAATCCAAAGTTCAAAGTTCAAAGTCCAAGGCTTTTTATGGCGCGGCGCTGCTTTGTTTTGGCTTGGGCTTGATGTCAAAACCGATGCTGGTGACGCTGCCGTTTGTGCTGCTCCTGCTGGATTTCTGGCCGCTCAAGAGAAGTGCGGAGTGCGGAGTGCGGAGTGCGGAATTGGGCACGTCGTCGGTGGTATTTGTGTCGCGGTGGAGGCATCTGGTGGCCGAGAAGGTGCCGTTCTTTGCCATCAGTCTGGTTTTGAGTGTGGTGACATTTCTCGTGCAACGCCAGGGTGGTGCGGTGATGGAGATGAATAAATTTCCGCTTCCGATACGGGTGGGCAACGCGCTGATGGCCTATGCGGGGTATCTGAGAAAAATGTTCTGGCCCTCAGACCTGGCGGTGTTTTATCCGATTCCCAATTCCCTGCCCGCCTCACATTGGCTCGCGGCGGGCGCGTTGCTCGCGGCGGTTTCGGTGGTGGCTGTCGCGCTGGCACGAACGAGGCCGTACTTCCTTTTCGGCTGGCTCTGGTTTTTGGGAACGCTGGTGCCGGTGATCGGCTTGGTCCAAGTCGGGTCGCAATCCATGGCGGATCGCTATACTTATATGCCCTTGGTTGGCATCGCCATCATCTTTGCCTGGGGCGTTGCGGATTTGTTTTGCGGGCGGCGTCTCGGTCGTTGGAACCTGAGTTGGGCGATTTTCGCACCGGTGCTGGCAGCGTGTGTGCTCATGACCTGGGAGCAATTGCCATATTGGCAAAACAGTGAAACTTTGTTCCGCCATGCGCTGGCCATGACCACCAACAATGTGGTCGCGCACATAGATCTCGGCCGCGCATTGGACGACGCTGGACGACCAGACGAGGCCAAAGCCGAATTTGCCGCCGCCTTGCGGATCGAGCCGGAGTCCCCCGCCACGCTCAACGGCCTGGGCGTTCATTTTGCCAAGCAAGGCGATATGACGAATGCACTGGGATATTACGCTTCCGCATTGCGCAATCAGCCTTTTTATGGCGATGCCCATTACAACCTCGGCAATGTGCTGGCGCATGAGGGCAAGCTTGCCGAAGCGGCGGATCAATATGCCGAGGCATTGCGCATCAAGCCGGATTCGCCGGATGCGCATAACAATCTCGGCGCGGTGCTGGCTGGATTGGGACAATTGGATGAAGCGGTGGCGCATTTCAAAAGTGCGTTGCGCTTGAGGCCGAATTATCCAGAAGCGCAGGACCAGTTGGGCGGAGTGATGGTAAAAATGGGGCGCTTGGATCTGGCGCGAATCCATTATGGGGAAGCGGTGCGGCTGAAACCGGATTTTGTCCATGCACAACTCAAACTCGGCCTGGTAATGGCGCAACAAGGGGATGTGCAACCGGCCATTCCGCATTTTCAAGCGGCGCTGGCGATTGAGCCGGCGAATGCGGACGGTTATTTCTATCTGGGGGCGTCTTATGGGGCGTTGGGAAATTGGGGGCTCGCGGCGCAGGCTTTTGACGAAGCTGTGCGACTAAAGCCTGGCGATGCGGAAGCGGGACGACGATTGGCGGAAGCGAAGGCGAAAGCGGGCAAACCGCATTAAGCACCAAGCACCAACATCCAAGCTCTAGAGAATAACCAAGCTCCAATCACCATGGACGTTGCTTGGAATTTGGTGTTTGGAGCTTCTCTGGAGCTTGGATGTTGGTGCTTGGTGCTTATCAGTCCCTTCCCAACAATTCCGCCACTTTGGCTTTGATGTCGGGGTGCTTCATCAGTGATTCGCCGACCAAGATGGCTTGGGCTCCGCACTTGGCGAGGCGCTCGACATCCGCGCGGGTGTGGATGCCGCTTTCGGCAACCAGCAGTTTCTCGCGGCCATCGGGTGCGGCGCGCAGTTTTGCGGCCAGCCGTTCGGTGGTGGCGAGATCCACTTTGAAGATTTTGAGATCGCGATTGTTGACGCCGATCACCCTCGCACCGGCGGCCAGGGCGCGGTCCAATTCGGCTTCGTCGTGGACTTCGACCAAGGCGGTCAAGCCGCCTTCAGTCGCCAGCGTGTGAAAATGTTTCAGTTGAGCGTCGGTCAAAATCGCCACGATCAATAAAATTGCGTCCGCGCCCCATTCCACGGCTTCCAAGATTTGACGCTCATCTATGATGAAATCTTTGCGCAGCAATGGGAGCTTCACGACTTGGCGAATCTGTTTGAGATACTCCAGCGAACCTTGGAAAAAATTTTCGTCGGTCAGCACTGAAAGGCAATCCGCGCCGGCCATCTCGTACTGCTGGGCAATCCGCACCGGGTCGAAATCCTTGCAGATCACGCCCGCGGACGGCGACGCTTTCTTCACTTCCGCAATCAATCCCACGCTGCCTTGTCGTGGACGACGCAAGGCCATTTCGAAGTCCAGCAACCCGCCGCGCGCTTGCGCGGCCGTTTGCAAATCCTGGGCAGAAACCGTGCGTTGCGGCAGCTTGGCCACTTCGATTTTTTTCTGCGCTACGATTTCGTCGAGGATGTTCATTCCTCATCATCCTTGATCCCCTGCATGCGTTTCATGGGGCAGCCGGCGCGGAGCCAGCCGTTGACGAAGGGGTCGAGGTCGCCGTCCATGACGCCTTGGACGTTGCTGGTTTCGACGCCGGTGCGCAAATCTTTTACCATGCGGTAAGGTTGGAACACATAGCTGCGAATCTGATTGCCCCAGGAGACGCTGCCTTTTTCCCCGTAGAAGCGCTCCATTTCCTGCTTCTGCGCGTCCACGCGCTGGGCGAAGATGCGCGAGAGCAGCAGCTTCATGGCGGTGGCGCGGTTCTGGTGCTGCGAACGCTGGCTTTGCGAGGCGACGACCAAGCCGGTCGGAATGTGCGTGATGCGGACGGCGGTCTCGACCTTGTTCACGTTCTGGCCGCCT
>JAQGPB010000337.1 GCA_028293265.1 Pedosphaera sp.
GTTTTCAGGCTGGCAAGACCGTGCTGGCACCCGCGATCGGAGGATCGGTTGGCAACGCGGCGACGCAATTGGCGCGTGCCTTGGGTGCAAAACACGCCATGTCAAGCACGACCAATCATGCGAAAGCCGAGCAGGCGAAGGCGCTCGGATTCAAAGAAGTCATTGATACCTCCCTTGAGAAGTTGGGCGACGGCGTGCGTCGCATCACGGGCGGTTACGGCGCAGACATTGTCATCGACGGAATCGGTGGTGAAGTCTTGAGCGAGGCGCTCGGGGCGCTTGCGTTGGAAGGAAGCCTCACCACATTGGGGTATTCCGCAAGCCGTAAGACAACCATTGATGTGATAAATCTCATTGTGCCACAGGCCAGCATCCGGGGGCTCAACATGTTCGCTCAGCCGCAGGCGGCCGTTACTGACGCTTGGAACGTTATTGTCCCACTTCTAAAATCCGGTGCGATAAAACCGATCGTGGCCAAGACCTTCCCACTGGCCGAAGCGGCTGATGCTCTGCGTTTCCTGATTGACGGCCGCCCCTTCGGCAGGGTCGTCCTCACAATCTAACGTGCCATGACGATAGGAGAGGAACATGGAATCGATTCATTATCGGATTATATCCGTTGATGGCGACGGCAACACAATACAACACAAAACAAAAAAAGAACAAAACACATGAGCACTAACAATGGACAAAAATTGGCGGGCAAGGTCGCGTTGGTCACTGGCGGTTCGCGCGGCATTGGCGCCGCGATCGCCAAGCGGCTGGCAAACGACGGGGCCAGCGTGGCGATTACTTACACCAAGGGCGCGGACGCCGCCAAGTCGGTCGTTAAAACCATCGAGAGCACCGGCGGAAAGGCGACCGCTATCCAGGCGGATGCCGCCGATGCCGAAGCCGTCAAGGCCGCAGTCCAAAAGGCCGTCGCGACCTTCGGCCGGCTGGATATTTTGGTGAACAATGCCGGCACGGCCGTTCCAAAGCCCTTCGAGGAGGCCACGCTGGAGGAAATGGACCGCGTGATTGACATCAACATCCGCGGCGTATTCGTCGCGACGCAGGCGGCCCTGAAACACATGCGGGATGGCGGTCGTATCATCACCATCGGCTCGTGCGTGGGCGAGCGCGTGTTGGCGCCTGGCTTGGTCCCCTACGCGGCAACCAAGGGGGCGGTCAAGATGTTTGCACAGGGATTGGCCCGGGAGGTGGGCAGCCGGGGCATTACTGTCAACAACGTCCAACCAGGGCCGATTGACACAGAATTGAACCCCGCCGCCAGTGATTGGGCAGTGCCGCAAAAGGCCGCCACCGCGCTCAACCGCTATGGGCAAGTTGACGATATCGCCGCGATGGTGGCATTCGTCGCCGGCCCGGAAGCGTCGTACATTACCGGCGCGAACCTGACCGTCGATGGCGGCACCAACGCCTGACCGCAACCCAACTTTAGAGCAGCGACTGGAATGATGCTGCAATGCGGGGCGATGGATTTTGGTCTTTGGGCGAAGTATTCGCGGTGGAACGGCCAAGCTGCACCCGCGATTTACAGCACCCTTGTTTCCCTGCTTGTCAGCCGCCCCGAAATGCGCTGTTATAGTTCAGTCTCATGCGTAAACGCCTGTCCATTTTTTTCCTGGCTCTGCCATTGTTTTTTTTGGCCGTCGCCGATTGCCGGGCCGGTTCGTTGGACGAGTTCAGGCGCGCAGTCACGGCCGGGGCGCATTACAGTCTCAGCGGCCAGTTCGTCATCCATGATCCCTCGGCCTTGGACAATTATCCCGTCCCGTTGGGCAACGCCCCCAACATCGTCCGGATTGATCCCACCCTGCTCACCGTCTCCTGCGAACGCATCAAAAAAACCTTGCTCAACAAACTCGGCGTGCGCGATCAATGGAAGGGCAAAATCTTCCTCGACCTCCATCACGCCCAAAGCCTCGATGAACCGATCGCCGTCACCCCGGCGCTCTTCGACGGCCAATGGATGTATCGCCTCGAAATGCCCGATACGCTCGACCGCTCGCGCATGATCTCGGCGGTGGTGGAAGTGTTGCTGCTGGAAATGGCGGACCGCGACGCCCTGCGTTCAACCGAAATTCCCGCCTGGCTCAGCCAGGGCATGTCGCGCGAAGTAATCCTTTCCAGCGACTCCGAACTGATTCTGGAGCGGCCCCGCAGTTCTGAAAATGGCGTCGCCCTTTCCCGGATGATGCGCACCAACCTGATGGATAATCCGCTGGAACAAGCCCACAACGAATTGATGACCATGGCCCCGCTCTCGCTCGCGGAATTAAGCTGGCCCCGGCCCGACCAATTCAATGGCGAAGCGGCTGATGCGTACCGCAGCAGCGCGCAATTGTTCGTCCACGAATTGCTGCTGCTCAACGACGGCCGCGCCTGCATGCAATCGTTCCTGCCCGAGTTGCCGCGGCATTTGAACTGGCAGCTCGCCTTTCTTCGTGCGTTTCGTTCCGATTTTGGCAGCCAATTGGATCTGGAAAAGTGGTGGGCCTTGCGGCTGGTTCAGTTCACCGGACGCGACCTCGCCCAGACTTGGCGTCCCGAGGACAGTTGGCAAAAGTTGGATGAGGTCGTGCGCCCCTCCGTCGAAATCCGCACCAGCGCCGACGAAATGCCCTTGCGCTCGCAAGTCACGCTGCAGGCCATCATCCGGGATTGGGACATTCCGCGCCAGACCCGCCTGTTGCAGGAGAAATCGCAACAACTCCTGATGCTCCGCCTGCGGGTTTCGCAAGACCTGATTTATCTCGTGGACGATTATCGCCGCACGCTCGACGGGTATCTTCGAAAAAGAGACAGCAACGGGTATAATCAGACGGGTAGAACACTTTATGCCCCACGCTTGGATAACGTTGCGCGTGACACCTTGCGGGCCTTGGACGTGCTGGAAGCCCGCCGCCAACAATTGCGTCCCAAGCCGGACAATTCGCCGTCCATTGCCGCAACCGCGCCAGCAAGCCATTGATTTTCAGCAACTTGAAACAAATTAATGAATCCATGGCCGGTCGCTTGACAGGTCAACGACTGAATTTATAGTTCCAGCACGATGTCAATCATCTTATCGGAAGCGGGTGCGAACGGGCAAAAGGGTGAAAGTGCCAAACTCAACCTCCTTAAACAATTTCATTCATCCGGCCGCGGCTTTTGGAGCCACGTTTCCGACGCGGATTGGAACGACTGGCGCTGGCAGCTCAAGAACCGCATCACCTCGCTGGAACAATTGCAGCGGCTCATGCCGACCCTTTCCCCCGAGGAACACGCCGGCACGCTCCTGGCCAATTCCAAGCTCGCGCTGGCCATCACGCCCTACTTTTTCAACCTCATAGACCCCGCGGACGAAAACTGCCCCATCCGCTGGCAGGTCATTCCGCGCATCGAGGAAACCAACACCGCGACCTGGGAAATGACCGACCCCTGCGGCGAAGATTCGCACTCGCCGGTGCCCGGCTTGGTGCATCGCTATCCGGACCGGGTCTTGTTCCTCGTGACCGACCGATGCGCGTCCTATTGCCGTTACTGCACGCGCTCACGCCTCGTCAGCAACGCGAGCGGCTACGATTTTCATCCCGAGTTTGAGAAACAAATTGACTATGTTCGCAAACATCCCGAAGTGCGCGACGTGCTGCTGAGCGGCGGCGATCCGCTGCTGTTGAGCGATGATAAGCTCGAATTTCTCCTCGGCCAATTGCGGAGCATTCCACATGTGGAATTCCTGCGCATCGGCTCCCGCATCCCGATTTTTCTTCCGCAACGCATCACGCCCGCATTGTGCGCCATGCTCAAGAAATATCATCCGCTCTTCCTGAGCATCCACAGCAACCACCCGCGCGAACTCACCACCGAAGTCCGCGAAGCCCTCGGCCGCCTGGCTGAGGCCGGCATCCCGCTCGGCAATCAATCGGTGCTGCTGCGCAATGTGAACGACGATCTCACCGTGATGCGCGCCCTGGTGCAGAAGCTTTTGATGTGCCGCGTGAAGCCGTATTATCTTTACCAATGCGATCTGATCGCCGGCTCCGCGCATCTCCGCGCCAGCGTGCGCAAGGGCTTGGAAATAATGGAAGGCCTGCGCGGCCACACCACCGGTTACGCCGTGCCCCAATACGTCATAGACGCCCCCGGCGGCGGCGGCAAAGTGCCCGTGAACCCCGAGTACGTGCTGAGCCGCGACGACGAGCGCGTCATCATCCGCAATTTCGAAGGCAAGATTTTCGAATACCCCGAAGCCGCCGACGGCACGCCTTTGGTCGAAGCCCCCCGCGAAATTGAGGAGCCGGAGCTAGTTTAAGTATCAATTCGAAACTGGCAATCTGGCCGGTGGGATGGTAAGCAGAGGTATGAAAACGATTCACGCCGTTTATGAACATGGCGTCTTTCGCCCGCTGGAAACTGTGGAGTTGGCAGAGCGGACAGAGGTCGAATTTGAACCGCGACCGGTCCAAAGCCAGTCCAAAATGGATGAAAATCTTGAGGGCATTTACACGATTTTATCCGAACGTTACCAAAGCGGTGAACGCGATGTTGCCGAGCGCCATGATGACATCTTGCTGGCCCAATCTCGTGCGCTTGAGCCGCGGGAGAGCGTTGAGTCGGTCAAGCGCCGTTTAAAACTCAAACGCCGGCGCAATGGCTGATTACACTTTACTTTCAGCCGTCTGGAAACGCCATGAAACTTACCCGCATTTT
>JAQGPB010000350.1 GCA_028293265.1 Pedosphaera sp.
AACATGCCACCGTTGTCTTTGTGGGCAAAAGCCTGACGGCGAAGGGTGGCCAGAATCCCATCGAACCGGCGGCGCTGGGCAAGCCGGTGGTCTTCGGCCCGAACATGCAGAATTTCACCGACGTGACCCGCATTTTTCTCGCACAGGATGGTGCCATCCAAGTACGCGACGCTGATGAATTGGAAAAGACGCTGGGAGAGCTGCTCGCCGATCCGGTCCGCCGGGAGACACTCGGACGCAACGCGCAGCGGATCGTTCAAGAAAATCAGGGTGCCGTGGAGCGTACGGCGGAGCTGATTGTTCATCAGCTCCAAGACCAGGATTTTTATTTCGCGCCGAAGAAATAGACCGCGGCTCAACCCAAGATGCGCCGGCCTTCGCTGAGGAAGATGCCCTTGAAATTCATCTCGAGCGCCTGCGGATTGGTGGCCTTGGCGAGGGCTTCCTTCTGGGAAACCTTGCCATCCTTGACGAGCTGGAACAGCGCCTGGTTGAAATTTTGCATCCCATCATCCTGCGCGGTCTCGATGGCGGCGGGCAGCTTGTCCAGCCGGTTTTCCTCGATCAGTTTTTTGACCGTGCCGGTGTTGATCATGATTTCCAGCGCCGGGGTCATTCCGCCGGCGACGGTTCCGACCATGCGCTGGCAGACGACTGCCTGCAAGGTTCCGGCGAGCTGGCGGCGGACCTGTTCACGATCGTCCGCCTGGAAAAAGTCCAGGATGCGGCCGACGGATTGCGCGGCGTTGGTGGTGTGCAGGGTGGAAAGGACGAGATGACCCGTATCGGCCGCGCTCATGGCGGCCATGAAACTGGTGGCGTCGCGCATTTCACCGAGCATGATGATGTCCGGGTCCTGGCGCAGGACGTGTTTGAGCGCGTGCGAGAAGGAGAGGGTGTCCAGGCCGACTTCGCGCTGCTCGATGACCGACTGGTTGTCCTCGAACACAAACTCGATGGGATCCTCCATCGTAACGATGTGTTTTTTGAAATTGGCGTTGATGTGCTCGATCATCGCGGCGAGCGTCGTGGATTTTCCGCTGCCGGTGGAACCGGCCACCAACACGATGCCACGCGGGGATTCGCCGATTTTCTTGATGGTATCCGGCAGGCCGAGTTCCTCGAAGCTGGGCACGTTGGTCTTGACGTACCGCATGGCGAGAGCGAACTGGCCGCGCTGCTGGAACAAGTTCGTGCGGAACCGGCCCGTGCCCGGCTCGTAGTAGGAGAAGTCAACTTCGCGCTCCTCTTCCAGACGTTTTTGCAGATGCACCGGCGTGATGCCCTTGACCACGTTGTTCATCCATTCCTCGGTGGGCAGCGGACATTCGATGGCGACGAGCTGGCGGCTGATCCGGAAGATGACCGGCGTGCCAACTTTGACGTGGATGTCGGAGGCGCCGCCGTCAACGGCGAGCTTCAAAATACGATGAAATAATTCCATGCCGAAGGTTTTACAGAACTGTCCCGCCGGAGGCGAGTCAAGAATAGGCGAGCCACTGCAAACGCGCTTCGGACTGCTTGGAGAGATTGGTAAAGACCATTGAAACCATATAGCCGCCGTGGCGGTTCCCATTGCAGGCAATCACCACGCCGGTGCAGTGAACGCGGCCCGTGTCGCGGGTGGATTGCAGGGTGACGGTCATTTCGGTCCAGGGGCTGATGGGGGATTCAGAACGAAATTCAACGCCGTTTTTGCGGATCCGCACCTGGTCGGGCGCGAGCGAGAGGCGCGTCTGGCGGGTTTCCAAGGTTACGGGTTGGAAGGGAGCGGCGGCCTGAATTTTTCTTGCACTCATAGTAGTAGTTGAACCTAGCACAAACGGGGGTTGCGTCAAACAGGAAATGCGTTTTTCGCGTCCGTTTCTTGTAAGAAAAAGGCGGACAACTCCCCTTCAGGTTTCACATACGGTCAACCGGTTTGCGATGCAAAGCGAGATTGAGGCTGATTTAGCGAGAAACTCCGGGCATTCCAAAATTTCACTTTTTTATCCTGGAGGCGAGCGAAGCTGGGCGGACGCGGACTTAGGCGTTGGTTGGTCTGGTTTTAAAGGGTGGAATGATTGGTTTGCGTGGTTTTTGCGCCCTTTGCGGCCCGCTGAACCATCAACTACCCACTCTCAACCCTTATGTCAAAGAACCGTCCTGCTCACACCCTGGCTGACAATAGCGCGGATTTGGATTTTTGCAAACTGATCCCAATGGCTCATTCTTTACGAGGTGAATTACGACCGCCGATACATTTCAAAGGGCTATGAATGAATATGCCGCTCCTGACGGAGCTTGAGATTTTGTGGTTGTTTTCTACAAAGATGCCGCGCCTACGGCGCTGAAAGCGGGGTTCAGCACGCAAACGTGTCTACCATTCAATCACGGCTGCACCCCAAGTCAAACCTGCGCCGAAGACGACCAATAGAATCAGGTCGCCGCGCTGGATGCGGCCGCTTTCGACGGCTTCGTCGAGGGCGATGGCGACGGAGGCGGCGGAGGTGTTGCCGTATTTGTGGAGGTTGACGAAGACTTGCTCGGGAGTGGCGCCGAGGCGTTCGCTGACGGCGTCAATGATGCGCTGATTGGCCTGATGCGGAATGATGCATTTGATCTGGGTGATTTCTATTTCGCAGCGGCGCAGCACTTCCTGCGCGGCGGTGTTCATCGCGTTGACGGCGTTTTTGAAAGTTTCCTTGCCGTCCATCCGCAGGTAATGCAGCCCGGCCAAAACGGATTGCGCGCTGGCGGGGCAGCGGCTCCCGCCGGCGGGCATGGAAAGCAAATCGGCCTTCTGGCCGTCCGCGCCCATGCAGGCGGTGAGCAGGCCGTGGGAGTTGGGACGGTTTTGCAAAATGGCCGCGCCCGCGCCGTCGCCGAAAAGGACGCAGGTGTTGCGGTCGGTCCAATTGACGATGGAGGAAAGCTTTTCCGCGCCGATCACCAGGACGGTGTTGTAGGTGCGGGACATGATGAATTGCTGGCCGATTTCGAGGCCGTAAATGAAACCGGAACAGGCGGCCTCGATGTCGAACGCCGCAGCGCGATACGCGCCGATCTTCTGCTGCACGAGACACGCGGTCGAAGGGAACGGCATGTCGGGCGTGATGGTGGCGACGATGATGAGGTCAATCTCCTCGGGCTTGACCGCGGCCATCTTCATGGCCTTCAAGGCGGCATTGGTGGCGAGGTCGGAGGTGAATTCGTCCACGGCGGCGACGCGGCGCGCCTTGATGCCGGTGCGGCTGGTGATCCACTCGTCAGTGGTGTCCACCATTTTTTCCAGATCGGCATTGGTGACGATCCGTTCGGGAACGTAGGAGCCGACGCCGGCGATGGAGCAGGATCTGCCCTTGTAATCGTATTTGGCGCGCGGGTTCTTGAATTTTTTGGAAGTGGTGGGGCTCATGCAGCTTCTGAGGTGGATGCGTCCGGTCCGTGCGACGCCAGGCGCTCGGTTGCGCGCTGGATTTCCTGCGAAATGACCTGGGTAATCTGATGTTTCAGGGCATCGGTGGTAACACGTATGGCATTCATGATCGCCCGTTCGCGGGCCGAGCCGTGGGCCTTCATCACCGTCCCGTTCAACCCGAGCAAAGGTGCGCCCCCATAGGCCTCCGGGTCCATGCGGCGTTTGATGGCACGCAGGGCATTCTGGGCCAGGTACGCTCCAAGTTGTCGTTTGGGATTGCGGCTCAGTTCCCGTTTTAACATGGTGACCATGCCCATTGCAAGACTCTCGCATGTCTTCAGAACGATGTTGCCGACAAAGCCGTCGCAAATCACCACGTCGGCCTGGTTGGCGAAAAGCCCATGGCCTTCGACGTTGCCGATGAAATTGATGTCAATCTGCTTGCAGAGCTTGTAAGCCTCCCGGGTCAATTCCGTGCCCTTGCCTTCTTCAGTGCCGTTGCTGAGCAGACCGACGCGCGGTTTGGCGCAACCGAGAATTTCGCGGGCATAAACGCTGCCCATCACGGCGTATTGCATCAAGTGGATCGGTTTGCATTCGGTATTTGCGCCCGAATCGAGCAACACGAACTCATTGTCCGGCGCCGGAATGACGGTGGCGATGCCCGCCCGGTCCACGCCCGGCAGTGGACGCAGCCGCAAGGTGGAGACCGCGAGGATGCCGCCGGTGTTGCCCAGCGAAATCACGGCGTCGGCTTTTCCATCGGCCACCAGTTCGATGGCTCGGGCCATGGAAGAATCCTTTTTTTTGCGCAGGGCGACGGTCGGCTTGTCCTCCATGGTCATCACCTCGCTGGCAGGAACGATCTGGACGCGCGGATCGCGCAATCCGCTGGCTTGCAACGCGGCCTGAATTTCGTCCGGCTGTCCAGCCAGGAAGAGCGCGGTGATTTTTGGGTCGGCTTCCAGCGCGCGTTTGACGCCTTCGATGACAACTCCACAGCCGTGGTCGCCACCCATGACATCCACTGCGATTTTCATAAATGGGGAGAGGGCGGAACGATCAACGTCCGCTTCCACAGCCCTCAAAAATGAATCAGGATCCGGCGGTGATGGTCAGGACTTGGCGTCCCTTGTAAAAGCCACAGGCGGGA
>JAQGPB010000378.1 GCA_028293265.1 Pedosphaera sp.
GAATAATTCAGAGAAATTTCGAACACCATGATCATCGCCAGCAGCGACGAGCGCGTCGTCGCCGCCAGCATGCTGCCCATGCCGACCAGCGCAAACGCACCCGTGGGCAATTCGTTCCCCTGCCCCACCCGGTGCAGGCCGGTGCCCATGATGGCACCCAGCGCGGTGCCCAAGAAAATAGTCGGAGTGAAAACGCCGCCGACCGCGCCGGAACCCACCGTTCCCGCCGTCGCAAACAATTTGGCGAATTAAAGACCGATCAAAAAAAACAGCGGATAGCTGCGTTCGAGGAAACGCCCCTGCAAAATCTCATTGGTCACCTCATAGCCGTTGCCCCAGACCTCGGGATAGCTCAAAGCGATGATTCCCACGACAAGGCCGCCAATCATCATCCGGACAAATATTGGCGCCGGAATCCGGGCGAAGCCTGCCTGCGCCGCTTGCAACATTTTTAGGAAACCAGAGCCCATGATGCCGGTCAGAATTCCCAGAACCAGAAACCAGGGCAGCTTGGACAGACTGTTGAAATCAAATGGCGGGACGACGTAAAGGGGCTGAATTCCAAAAAAAACGCGTGACACCATTGCAGCCACCACGGAGGAAAACACCAGCGGGCCAAACAGGTTCATCGAGAAATTTCCCAGCACGATCATTGCCGCAAAAACGGCCCCGGTAATCGGCGCATTGTACGCCGCTGAAATGCCCGATGCCGCCCCGCAAGCCGTCAGCAACCGCAACCGGTATGGCTGCCAATGGGCCATCTGTCCCCACTTGGAAGCAAAGGTGGCCGCCAGTTGAGTGATCGCGCCTTCACGGCCGATCGAAGCCCCGCTGCCGATGCTTAACAGGGATGAAACCGCCTTCACGATGGCCGAGCGAAAAGGCAGCCGCCCATCGCTGGTGGCGACAACTTCAAGGATGTTCGTTGAGCGCTGTTTGCCCACGAGACGCAAGCCCCAATACAGGACAAGACCCGCCAGCAGTCCGCCCCCTGTGGGAACCAACAAGCGCTGCGTGTAGCTGCTCGCCACCGCGATCTCAACCGGGTCGCCGGTGCGGTGCAGGAGCAACTGTTCGGACAATACGATGCAACGATGGAACACCAGGTTGACCAGCCCGCCAATCACACCGACACCGCCAGCCAGCACCAGGTGAAACGCCTCCTCGCTAAACCACAACTTCTCGCGGATCTGCAAGGCACGCTGCCAGTGCCGGCGCGCAAGCGCGCGCGCAGCCGCCATCAGCCGGTCCAATTCTTTCAAAGCTGCCTGCACGCTTTTAATGTTACGGATGCCACGCTTTTTTACGAGGAGGGATTTTTTACCGGTCAGTTATTGGGAGGCTGGCGGCAAGAATTTCGCGGCATGCCGCAGCTTCAACCATTGCGCGGGTATTCCGGTTTTTCACAGATGCACCAGTAATCGCAGGCCAGTTTAACCATGCGTTGCAATTCATTGAGGCTGGCCGGTTTGACCATGTAGGAATTGGCGCCAAGCCCGTAGGCCCGCTGGATGTCGGCCTCTTGTTTGGAGGCGGAGAGCACGATGAAAGGGATGACTGTGCATTCAGGATGTTGACGCAACCATTCCAAAACTTCGAAGCCGCCCATGCGCGGCATTTTCAAATCGCTCACAATGACGTCCGGGAAGGGAAATTTAGACCGGTCGGCGAAGGGGCCGGATCCTTGGAGATAATCAATGGCCTCCTGCCCGTCATGCGCGGCTTGCACGGGGTTTTTCACGCCAGCCCGCTTCAACGCGAGCTTCACCAGCATGATGTCGTTCTCGCTGTCCTCGATAAGCAAGATCGGCAAGCCCTCTCTCATCCGGCAATCTAAGCACAAAACGAGCCAGTCGCATGGGAGGTGTTCACGCCATAAGCGATGGACGTTTTTGCGCTTCGCGATTACCGCGTGAGTCCTTTGCAGAAATTCTCCAGACGGTCGAGGCCCTTTTCGATGTTGGCCATGCTGGTCGCGTAGCTGATGCGCAAATATTCATCCGCGCCAAACGCGATGCCGGGTACCGCCGCGACTTTTTCCTGCTCCAGCAGCTTCGCGCAAAAATCGGTTGAGGTCAGCCCGAGCTTCGAAATGTTCGGGAACAGGTAAAACGCACCCTTCGCGTTCACGCAACTGATGCCACGGATGCTGTTCAGGCGTTTGTGCGCGTAGGAGCGGCGCTTGGCGAACTCTGCCAGCCACGGTTTCAAATGGTCCTGCGGGCCGTTCAAGGCCGCCACGCCGCCCTTTTGCGCGAACGACGTCGGGTTGCTCGTGCTGTGTCCCTGGATGGCGTCCACGGCTTTCGCGATGGGTTCGGGCGCGGCCATGAAACCGAGCCGCCAACCGGTCATGGACCACGCCTTCGCAAAACCGTGCACGATGATGGTGTGCTCATAATGCGCCTGTGAAAAGCTGGCGACGCTGACGTGCTCCGCTCCGTCGTAAACGAGCTTCTCGTAAATCTCGTCGCTCATGATGAGGACGCCCTTTTCGACGCAGATGTCGCCGAGCGCCTTTATTTCCTCGCGCGAATAAAGGGAGCCGGTCGGGTTGCTCGGCGAGTTGAGCACGAAAAGCCGTGTCCGCGGCGTGATGGCCTGGCGGAGTTGCGCGGGCGTGACCTTGAACTCGGTCTGATCGCTGGTTTGCAGAATCACCGGCGTGGCCCCGGCGAGTTTCACCATTTCGGGATAGCTCAGCCAATAAGGCGCGGGGATGATGACTTCATCGCCTTCCTCGCAAGTGGCCATGATGACGTTGTAACAGGAGTGCTTGCCGCCGCAGGAGACGATCACCTGTGACGGCTTGTAGGTCAGGCCGTTGTCGCGCTGGAATTTGTCGGCAATCGCCTTGCGCAATTCAGGAATGCCCGCTGCCGGGGTGTATTTCGTGAAACCGTCGGCCAGGGCCTTGGCGCAGGCGTCCTTGATGTGTTGCGGGGTGTCGAAATCCGGCTCGCCGGCGCCGAAACCGACTACGTCAATGCCGTCGGCCTTCATCTGCTTGGCCTTGGAATCAATGGCCAGGGTGAGCGACGGTGCCAGCGATGCGGCGCGATGAGAAATCTTATAGTTCATGTTCATAAAGAGCCGCAAAGAATTAGCCACCAAAGGAGCGAAGTGCAAGCGGGAATTGGCTGCGGAAAGGAAGCACCAAGCGTCCAAGCTCCAAGCACCAGAGAATAACCAAGCGCCAAATTCCAACGGGCGGTGGCTTGACATGCGGTTTGCCCAAGCGACGGGAAGCGACAGGAGGCGGAAACAAGTGGTTGAGGGTTCAAGGCAGGGGTACAGATTTGGTGAGAAACTCCGCGCCAGTTGAGAGAGACGCCAAGCTACGGAATGGGAAACATCGAACATCGAACATCGAACTCTGAACATCGAATGGTGGAGGGGAACGGCACACGGCGGCATAGGGTGGCATAAGGCGACACAGCCAGCAGGTTGCGGGAAGTATCACAGAAGCAAACGAAGCAAACAAAGAAGGGAGACAATGGCGGGCTTGGTCCCCAAGGCTGGCGGCGGGTTCGGTCGAGTGACGCATAAAAAAATTTTCCAATTTGGTGTGATAAGGTGTTATTTCATGTTATTTGGTGTTATTACGGGGGTTTTTGAGGGGGTATTTTTCATCATTTGGGACGGGAGGCGGAGCATGGAACTGTCTCTTTTTGAACATTTGAAAGAAAATATTTTTTTATTTTTATCCCGGTTTATCCCGGTTTATCCCGGTCGGGGTTGAGCAAAGGTGAGCAAAGGTGAGTCAATCTGAGTCAGGAAGTGAGTTAATGTGAGCAAAGTTGAGCAAAGGTGATTTTTTCGGGATCGGGCAACGATGGGGAAACCCTTTTTCCCGGGAATGGAAAGGAGAATGTGGCGGTCGGAGGTGGTGGTTTTGTCAGTCATGGCGGCAGTGGCCGTTCGAGGGCGGTTTCTAACCAAATCAGTTCGGTGCATTATTGATGTGCAGAACGATGGCGTTGTCATTGCGCGAGTATTTCGGGCAAATCTCGATGCCGGTCTTATGGACCGGCCGATCCTCCAATCTGGGAACAGGGTAGCAAATTTTTTTGCTACTGGTCAAGAAGTTTTGGGACGAAGGCGGTAAAGAAATGAATTGACCGCGCGGCGAGCATCGCCGCGCACACAGATTATGGCGCCGTGGTTGCAGGCTGTAGGTGGTGGAAAAAGCGGCAGAGGACTGCCGCAGTCCAAGACCTGGCGGAGGTTCGGGCGGGCCTTGAGAGGTCTGGCAGTCGTGGCATAAAATTGCGCCGTTTGTGCCTTATTCTGCGGCGATTGAGTTGGTGTAGGCGCGGGGGCCGAAGTAGGTGTAGCCGCAACCTTCGAGGGGAGTGCCGGAGAGGAGGCTTTGGATGAAGCCGTTTCGTTCGACTTGGACGGTGTGATAGATCTTCTTTTCGGAATTTTCTTTCAGGAGGAATTTTACGCGGCCTTGAAGCGCGGAGTAAGTTTCCAAGCCGGTGGTTGAATTGGTGCGGCTGGTGAAGTTCAATTCGGCCATGTCTTGGAGCATCGCGTGTGTTCTGCCCCAAGTGCCGCCGGCGGCGGTGACGAAGTTGGTGCCGTTGAGGAGGGCCACGGCGTCGTTGTAGGCGAGGACGCTCAGGCAATGGCGGTCTGAGGCGCGGAGCCATTGGAGGAGTTTTTCGGCGTGGCCCTGTTTGGGGTCGTAGGCGTAATTGCTGTCGAGGAAGGCGATGCGCTCGATGTCGTCGGGAATGCGGTCCACGGCGTTGAGGTAGCCGAAAATTGAACTGCCACCGCCGCTGTGGCCGCTGAGGGTGACGCGGATGTCGAAATTGGTGAAGCGGGCTTTGATGGAGCTGATGATTTGGGGGATGAGTTCGGGATGGTCGGCATGCTTTTTGCGCCAGGCTGGCCAGCTTTTTTGCGCGGCTTCGAGATAGACCACGACGAGGCTGCTGTCTTTGAACTGTTGACGGAGGAAACGGGTTTGGGCGCCGATGTGCTGGATGTCGTAGTGCCAGTCGTCGCCGGGTTTTAGTTGGCGGCCGATGGTTTGGGCGGTGGTATTGCCGTTGGGGAGCGCGAAGAAGATGAGTTTCAGTTTTTTGCCCGGGGCGAATGTGGTGGGGGCGTTGATGTGGATTTTGACCTCGGGTTCGATGGTGTAGGAAAGGGTTTGTTCGTTGAAAGGGCCGGGTTGGAAGCCGGGCAAGGAGATGGACAGTGGTTGGGGGTTGGTTTGGCAACCCGCCAAGAACGCGAAAACGAGCAAAGCCAGAATGTGATGATGATTTCGCATCATGTCACGGTGTGAGCTGTTCCCGATGCGGCAAATGATCGCGATTCCAGCGAGCCAATGCAGTGTCGCCGGTGTCTTCGAACAGAAATTGCAGCGTTGGCGATTCAACATGACCATCGCAAAACAAGATGTTTGCCTTGCCCTGGTGGCGGGCAGGCGCGTTCCATTTTTCGTTGCTTGCCAGATCTCTGCGCATGAAGAAGAAGCCGCCAAAAAGACTGTCGCCTATTGCCATCATGTCGTCTGGGGCAACCACCTCTGTCTCGCCAATGCGGGTCGGTTTATCCAAACTTTCATTATAGTGGCCTAACAGGCCAAGTGCGTTAGTCCGGGTTCCCACCTTCAAGACCCCAAAAGCATTGTAGCCATAGAAGGATTGGTCACCCGGGCCAAACGGGGGCGGCCATGGGGCCGAGGGACAGCGCCAAACCCCTCTTTCATAAAAATCAGTTTCTGGTCTGGAGATGCCCAGTCCTCCGCGCTCCAGTTGGTCGGCCCACCAACGACCGGGAGCATCACCATTCGTAATTGCAAACGCCGAAGGATAACTGTGATTGTCCGAGACAAACGCATTCAAACCGACACCCAACTGATGCAAATTGCTGAGACACTGGATTCGTCGCGCCCGGCTTTTGGCTTGAGAAATCAACGGAAGCAACAGGGCTGCGAGTATGGCAATAATGGCGATGACAACCAAAAGTTCAGTCAAGGTCAATGCGGACGAGCGTCTTGAACCAATGAACCGGAGATGCTCGCACGGCTCGCCTCGCTTTAATCGAGAATGAGTTGTAAATTTGCCTTTATACCCAGGGTAGGCCCTCTGGGAATCGGGCCAACCCTGGGCTAATTTCCAAAACCCCTTCAGGGTTTCCGGGCCCATGCTGAAACAGGCATGGATTTTGGGGCGCGCTTTCATCCTTAGTTTATTTTTTTGGATTCGTTTCCTGGGGCGTTGCCCCAGGCTGGTATGGGGCGCGCCGTTGGCGCTGAACGAGGACTAACTGGGATTTGCCCAAGGTTGGTATGGGCTGTGGCGTTGGTGTTAATCGGATTTGACAGGGCGACGCGCGGATATTTTGGGTTGAGGATTGGACCTTCGTCGCTGAGGAGGGTGGCGAGTCCGGGGTTGGCGAGGACTTGGGGAATGGTTTGGGGCGCGCCATCCACGAGCATGGAAAGCTGCACGAGGCGGATGCCGTGGCTGTAGTCGGCGTAGGTGTCCTGGTGGACGATGGTGAGGGGTTGGATGGGTTTGCCGTCGAGTTTATGCCAGCCGTAGATGGCAACGCGGCCGGATTTTTCGGCGAGGCGGTTGGAGATGACGACGTCTTTTTTGTGGCCGGCGACCAAGGCGCCGAGCGGGTGGCCGGCCAATTGCTGTTTTCGCTGTTCGCGGACGGTCTGGTTATGCTGGATGAAAACCGGGACGGTGGCCATGGCGGGACTTGGCGGAATGGGCGATGGCGCGAGTTTGACGGCGGCGGCGGAGTAGATGTCGTCCACCGTCTTTCTCGTTGGCAAGCTGCAATGGAGCAGGTCGGCGATTTTTTGGGCGGTGATGGGCGAAAGCGGGGTCAGGAAATAATCGTCGTCGGAACCGATGGCGAGGTAGTCGGGGGTGACGAAATAGGTGGCGGAATTGGTTTTGGTGTCGTGGACGAACTGGACTTGGATGGGGGAAAGTTTTCGCAGGAATTCGGGGACGTTGCCGCGGGCGATTTGTTCGTAGATTTTTTCTTCGCGGTTGGTGAGATCAAGGGATGAGATGGATTGGGCGAATGCGCTGCCGGATGGGGCGTCTGCGGGGCGCGGCGGGAGCGAGAGAGTTTGGGAAGAGGCGGTTTGGGTGAACAGAAATGCGGAAAGAAGGATTCGGCTAATGAAAAGGGAAACATCGAAGTGCTTCCGCACGGGCAATAAACATCGAACATCGAACATCGAATTGGGAAAAGCGCTCACCCCTGCCCTCCCATTAATATGAATTTTGCACAGGAGGAAACAAGGGTGGGTGCGCACGGCGGTGGGGAAACCCTTTTCTCCCTGTTTGCCAGGTTGCCTCCGGTTGAGTTTCGGTGGCGTTTTGGCGTTCGAAAGCGGTGTCGCGCTACGCTTGCCACCGCACTCCACAACCTGGCGGAGAGCGGATGTTTCAGGGGTTCAAGGCGCGACGGTTTCATTCGGGGAATTCTCTCTCCCCGAACAGAGGAGAGGATGAACCATTTGCGGCTGCGATGGCGGATCAAGCGCCAATAGTCTTTGCCGCGCTTGGGCGCTCATGTTTTGGGCGGGGCATCGCGTCGCGGGAAAAGGGCGGCGGGTTCGCCGATGGGGTGGCCGGCGGACAGGGCGCCCCAAGCGGTCGCGGAAAATTTGTCGGGTGCGCCGGTGAGGCCGAGTTGGGCGTATATTTTTTCGGAAGTGGCGGGTATGAACGACCACAACAACACGGCGAGGATGCGGCAGGTTTCCGCCAAGTTATAGAGCACTTCGTCAAGGCGCTTGGCCTGCGCGGAGTCTTTGGCCAGCTTGAAGGGGGCGGTCTGGTCCACGTATTGGTTGGCGCGGTTGACCAAGGCCCAGATGCTGACCAGTGCGGCTTGAAGCTGGTTTTGTTCGAGCTGGGCGCGGGTTTCGGCGACGATTCGGGCGGCGTCCGCGCTCAGCTCATCCGAACGTTCGGGCACGATGCCGTCGCGATAACGCTTGAGCATCGAGAGTGAACGGTTGACGAGATTGCCGAGGCCGTTCGCGAGTTCGGCCTGGTAGCGCGCCCTGAAACCGGCGTCGGTCCAATTGCCGTCCGGGCCGATGGCGAGTTCGCGGACGACGTAGAAACGAAAAGCGTCCAAGCCCCATTCGTCAATGACGGCGATGGGGTCTACCACGTTGCCGGTGCTTTTGCTGATCTTCTCGCCGTCCTTCTGCCACCAGCCATGCGCGAGGATTTGTTTGGGCTGCGGCAGGCCCATGGCTTTGAGCATGATGGGCCAATAGACGGCGTGGAATTTCAGGATATCTTTGCCGATGAGATGGATGTCGGCGGGCCACACGTTGATTGAGGGTTGAGGGTTGAGGGTTGAGGGTTGAAGAGCGGAAAGGACGGCGGTGTCGCCGCGGGCGGCGGGGATGCTGATGTAGTTGACGAGGGCGTCGAACCAGACGTAGGTGACGTAGTTGGGATCGAAGGGAATGGGAATGCCCCAGTTCAGGCGGTTGGCGGGACGCGTGATGCAGAGGTCTTCGAGGTCGTTGTTTTTGAGGAAGCCGAGGACTTCATTGCGGCGGTAATCGGGCTGGATGAAACCGGGCGTGGTTTCGATGTAGTTGATGAGCCAAGCCTGCTGGTCCTTGAGTTTGAAATAGTAATTCTCTTCGACCAACTCGGTCACTTCACCGTACTGGGGAGGGAAAGTGCCGTCGGGCTGGCGGTCTTTGTCGGTAAGAAACGTTTCCTCTTTTGTGGAGTAATAGCCACGATACTCGCCTTTGTAGAAAAAACCTTCAGCGTGGAGCTTGGAAAGGATGGCCTGCACTACTGCCTTGTGGCGCGGTTCGGTGGTGCGGACAAAATCGTCGTTCGTGAGCTGGAGTTTCGCGATGAATGATTTCCAAAGGACAGCCAGTTCATCACAATAGGCCTGCGGGGTTTTGCCTTGTGCAAGAGCGACTTGCTGGACTTTTTGGCCGTGCTCATCGAGGCCGGTGAGAAAAAACACCTCGGCTCCGAGGCTGCGACGCGAGCGGGCGATCACGTCGGCGACGATTTTCTCATAGGCGTGGCCCAGGTGAGGCTCGCCATTCACATAATCTATCGCAGTCGTGATGTAAAAACGTTTGTCCATGTCGAGACAGTCTGGCCGACGCAAGGCCGGTTGGCAACTGTGTAACGGTATATGCCGGGTAATCCGTGCGCGGCCTCATACTTGTTCCAACAGTCGGCGAGACGCTGCCGTAACTCGCAGGCGAGGACGCCCGCGTTGCGTTGCGCTGTCGGGCAAGCTGCTGCGATGTTGGATCATGGGGTGATTACCCCGTCGCGCAATTGCGGAAAGAAAGGATAATGAACTTCGATTCTTGTCGCACTTGCTGGCGGAACTTTTAGACGGGGACATGGCCGGACTTTTATTTCCGCGAAGAGATTTGAGGTTCATTAATGGATCACGTTACCGAGGACATTGCGGTTGAAAGGGAGATTTCCACCCGGCCCCCGGCGATGCCGATTACGCTTTTTGTGAATGGACGGGAGCACCGGCTGGAAGTGGAAACTTGGATGACGCTGCTGGATGCTTTGCGGGAGAACCTCGGGCTGACGGGAACCAAGAAAGGATGCGATCACGGCCAGTGCGGCGCCTGCACGGTATTGGTCAATGGCCGGCGGATTAATTCGTGCCTGACTTTCGCGGTGATGCAGGATGGCGCGGAGGTGACGACGGTGGAGGGATTGGCCGACGGGAGCGTGCTCCATCCGTTGCAGCAGGCCTTTATTGACCAGGATGCCTTTCAATGCGGGTATTGCACGGCGGGGCAGATTAGTTCCGGGGTTGGGCTCATGAAAGAGCGCCGGGCGCGAACGGCGGATGAAATTCGCGAACTGATGAGCGGCAACATCTGCCGGTGCGGAGCCTATGTGAACATCGTCGCCGCGATTGAACAGGTCATGCGAGACCCCAAGGAGGTCTCGGGAAAATGAACCCGTTTTCTTACACGCGCGCCGACGACATTCCGGCGGTGTTGGACGAGTTGGATCATAACGACGCGACCACGCTGATTGCGGGAGGGACCAATCTTATTGACCTGATGAAGGTGCGGGTGGCGCTGCCTCGCCGGCTGGTGGACATCAACCGGCTGCCGATGAACAATATCGAATCGCGCGACGGCGGCTTGCGGATCGGCGCGCTGGTCACGAATTCGGACGTCGCCTATCACCCGGAAATCGAGGCGCGCTATCCGTTGTTGTCCAAGGCGATTCTGGCGGGGGCGTCGGCGCAGTTGCGGAACATGGCAACGACGGGTGGAAATTTGATGCAACGAACGCGCTGTTATTATTTTTATGATACGGCCACGCCGTGCAACAAGCGCGACCCAGGGACTGGTTGCGCCGCCATCAAGGGTTTTAACCGCATCCATGCCATTCTCGGCGCGAGCGAGGAATGCATTGCGAGCCATCCTTCGGACATGTGCGTGGCGCTGGCGGCATTGGAAGCAGTGGTGCGCGTGCAAGGGCCGGACGGGGAGCGCGCGATTCCGTTCGCTGAGTTTCATCGCCTGCCCGGCGACACTCCCCAGATTGATACGAACCTGCGCCGGGGCGAGATCATTACGAGC
>JAQGPB010000407.1 GCA_028293265.1 Pedosphaera sp.
TCTCATAATCGAAGTATTCGGGCGGAGTGGTCGCGGCAGTTTGGTCCTTGGTCCCGGTATAGTCAGCGTGGCCTCCGGGAAGCCCCACTTCCACGTGCGTGATCTTGCCGATCAGCCCGTTGCGCACAATCTCCGCCGCCTTGCGGAAATTTGCCTCCGACCGCTGCCATGAACCGGTTTGCCAGATCCGTCCGTTGGCTTGGACCGCTTTCACCATCGCCTGCTGTTCGGCTATGGTGCGCCCCAACGGCTTCTCGCCATAAATATCCTTCTTTTGCCGGGCGGCCTCTACAGCGACCAGTTCATGCCAATGGTCCGGCACCGCCAGCAAGACCACGTCAATATCCGTTCGCGCCATCAACTCGTGGAAATCGTGATACGGCTGGCAATCCTGGTTGCCGTAATGCTTGTTGATGACGTTGGTAGCGCTCGCCAAATGCTGCTTGTCAACGTCACATGTGGCGACGACCTGGCATTCTTTCAGCGCCAGAAAAGACCGGGTATCCGAGGTGCCCTGATTGCCGCAACCGACCACTCCCATGGTGATGCGCCGGGAAGGCGCAGGGACGTCTTCCAGCCCAAGGGCGCGGCTTGGAATGACGGTGGGCAAGCCCAGAGCCGCGCCCGCGACGGCAAGGAATTGACGCCGGGAAATCCTTGAATCAAAGGCAGGGGTTTTCGCCCGGAGGTTAAAAATTTTCATGGTTCAAATGAGAATTAATCGTGGCTCGGTGGAAGTCAATCCAAGTTCTTTAAAATTGGCGCCTGCGGGCGCAAACCCATCAATATTTTTTTAATTTTATCCCGGATTGTTCAGGATTATCCCGGACAGTAACACCTTTTAACAGGTTGGCGAGATGGCAAGCGGGCGGGCGGTGTTGGATTGGGGCGGTTTCGATGCTTTGTTGCAAGGTTTGCATGGTTTTTGGCTTTTGGCCGATCTGATACCGGCGCACACAAAATGTTCAATTTAAGTGTGATCAAGTGTTACAAGGCGTTACAGGGTGTTAAAAAGGCGGCGAGGGTGGTGGGGGGGAGCGCATGCGCTGAGCGGCGGCAACATTGGAAATCGTTTCCGGCTGGCGAGTGGCCAGTTTTCGCGGGCACCGGACGGCGCCTCATGACGTGCTCCTTTATTCGCATTCACGCGGCCAATATCGTTTCATGGACAGGGCGTTTTGTCCAGTTGTATTCCAATTGAGCACCGTCAAAAATTGATGTGCGGGAGCGTGCAACCATTGGGAGACATATGGCAGCGATGTGAAATCGAAAAAATTCTAGGAACAAAACCGGCTGCTTGACATCATAGAGTTGATGCAAACAGATGTACCTTGTTTGATTTGGGCGGGGTTTTTTAAAAAACCTGCGTTGGTTCTGAGCATGGTGGTTTCCGTTCTGGCAGCTTTTTCATGCGGCGCGGGAACATTCACCGTGAGCCCGATTGCCGATGCGTTTGTGACCCCCGGTGCCAGCGGCAGCCTGAGTTCCAGCAATTTCGGCAATGCGGGAGCGCTGGCAATCGCGGCGAGCGGGCTGCCGCAAGGCGAGTTTCAAAGCGTCATCAAATTTGACCTGTCCAGCGTCCGAAGTTCGTTGGATGCGCAATATGGCGCGGGCTTGTGGAGTGTCCAATCGGTCACGCTGCAATTGACCGCCACGCCGCACAACAATGCCATTTTCAACAATATCGCCGCCGGACATTTCGGCATTTCCCTGATGCAGAATAATTCCTGGGTCGAAGGCACCGGGACCGGCGGGGTGCCGTCGAGCGATGGCATTTCCTTCACGACCCTGCAAGGCACCTATATCAACAACGCGACGGATCAGGCGCTGGGGACATTCAGTTTTGCCGGCGGAACTTCGGGCGCGAATACTTACAGCCTGAATTTAACCTCTGGCATCATCAACGATCTGGTCGCGGGCGACGATCTCAGTTTGCGGCTGTCCGCCGCGGACAGCCAGGTGAGTTACCTGTTTGGGTCGCGGTCGGGCGGGGCAGTCACTCAACCGATTTTGACCGTCACTGCGGTGCCGGAACCGGACAGCAGGTCCCTGCTCGCAATGGGATCGGTGACGTTCTTTTTGTGGTGGTTTGGAAAAAGAAAAAATTTCAGGAACATTTTTCATTTTCGAGCGTCGCAGTAGTAATGAAGATAAACCTACGTCTTTCAATGTTGGCCTACGTACTTCGTGGTGCCGTGCTGGCCTTGGTTGTGTCTGCGGCAACTTTGGCTCACGCCTCTACCATTTGGAGCGGACCAAATACTAATTTCGTCCAAAACCAGCCGGCCTCATCCGACAGAATGACTGCGGGGGTCGCCATCTCGCGAGGTGGTAATGGACCTCTCTTCAATACGGCGGCAGGAGAATTAGGCCCGAATGGATCGACCAGCCCGATTGATACCATGTGGGCTTTTGGCACCATTAATCACGCTACTGACGGCACACTCACTTTCCAAACTTTTGCTGCAATCAAAGCTTCGGCGTTCGGAGATCTAGCTGCCGCTATATTAAATCAGCCCATGGTCGTCCATCTCGTCAATGAAGATATTTACCTTTCGCTCACGTTTACTGCTTGGGGCAGGTTCCATAGCGGTGGCTTCGCCTACACACGCTCCACCCCGGCCGTCGTAGCACCGCCGCCCACACCGACCATCAGCATCACCAGTCCTTCCAACGGGTCAGTTTTTGCCGCTCCGGCGGCGGTAAAACTCGCAGCCAACGCCTCGGTTTCAACCGGCACGGTCACCAACGTGGCTTTTTTTGGCAATACCACCAAGCTCGGTTCTGTCACCGCTTCACCGTTCAATTTCACCACCGGCAACCTGTCTGCAGGTTCTTATGCGCTTACCGCCGTGGCGACGGCTGCCGGGGTTTCCGCCACCTCCTCCGTGGTAAACATCAGCGTGGTCACTCCATTGCCCGTTACCAACACCACGCCAAAAATCACCAACGGCTCTTTCACTTTCAAATACTCGGCCAATCTCGGGCTGAAATACGTCGTGGAAAGCTCTTCCAATCTGGTGAATTGGGTGCCGGTGGTGACCAATGCGGCAACCTTGAACCCAGTTCCCTTCTCGGACACCTTGGTAACCAACGGCAGCCATTATTACCGCGTGGGCCGGTTGCCAAACCCCTGATGCGCAAGCCAAAAGCAGTGTGCCTGCAGTTCCTGGCCGGACTGGCCTTGAGCACGGGTGCCGTTACGCTGCTTCTACTGGTCAATTCCTGCTCCACAGTGGATCGCGCCGCCGTTGAGCCGCTGCAGATCGAGGGGGCAACTTACGTCGGCGACAAGGCCTGTCTTGATTGCCATGAGAAAATCAATCGCGCATTCCCCGCCAGTCCGCATGCGCGTTTGCATTCGGACAATACCGGAATGGCCGGCTGGGGTGGATGTGAATCCTGCCACGGTCCCGCCAGCAAGCATGTGGCGTCGGGCGCCGGAAAATTCATCATCAATCCCGGCAAAGACCCGCAAGCCTGCTTCAGATGCCATCTC
>JAQGPB010000421.1 GCA_028293265.1 Pedosphaera sp.
ATGCGTGAAACGAGTGAAGGGCATCGCCACATCAAAACCGCCGCGCTGATGGAAAATTCCCAGCGCAAAGGTGCGCGCAAAAGCCATCGCCACACCTTCGTCCACCCGAAATGGGAGCGAGGCGCCCATCCCTGGCACCATGAGAAAATATTGGCCGGGCGTGGTGAAGCTGCTGAAATCCGCCTCATAAACCTGTTGATACGGTGTCGGAGCATAGGTGTAACCCACATCCGCGCGCAACGTCAGCAGGCCTTGAAACATCGTCGCGCCGTTTTGTGCGTTTACGAGGAAGAACGTGTTAGTGGGAATCGCCATCTCGCCCAGGCTACCGAGATAATAACCGACAGCCGCCTTTTTCGGATAAGCCGGCAGGTAGCCCTCCTGGTTGACGTGGATCGCAGGATTGAACCGGAGCGGGTCAGCCACCGTTGCGAAGACCATGTTGGCAGGCCAAAGCGTTCCATTATTGGTTACCTGCACCGAAGCCCCGCCGGGGATGGAATTGCTCAATTGCAGATAAAGATGGTTGCCGATTCGCAAATCCCACGCCAGCAAAGGAGCATAGAGCGGTCGACGTTTGAAGCCGCTGCCAGTGACCAGATTGGCCTGGCCATTGACGATCACCTTGACGCTCGACAGGTCCTGAGGAATAAAATTTTGCGACGCATCCACCCAGTTCCAGCCATCTACTGCTGCAGGGTCCGGTTGTTTGGTATTTACAAGAAAAAGTTCGAGCAAATTGGGTGAAAGAATGCGAAGCGCGTGATCTCCAATTGCAGGTGTCTGGACATCAACCCCCATGGGCATGGCTGCAAAGGCGTGCTGAAAAAAGAATGTGAGCAGGCAAATTGAAAAGCCAAGTCCGCGCTGTACGCGATGGGAGGTGATTTTCACATCGGGACTGGCAAAAGCCAAAAAACAAAAAATAAACCTGTTCCATTGCATTGCTGGATATCGTCTGGCCATTGAAACCGGACTACAATACGCAGTCGGGCCCCATTTCGAGGAATAAGCACCCTATACGGAACGATTCAATCAAAGCGCGCGCCTCCGGCCCGGCGCAAACGTTGAACTCGATTTAATTGGGAAAAGTGTATCAACTTGGCAGGTTCAAATTCTTTTTTGGCGAGGGAAAAACCGATATAACGCGTTGATTGGTGGGGGTTTTTGGCATACGAATTGCTCGATTTGGACCATGAAATTGCGTACTACCGTAATTATTTTGATGATGGGATGGGGTTTGAGCATGCCGGGCGCTGGAGCGACGGCGGCCGTCACCGACCAGGTTTCCATTTCTGGAACCGTTGCCGTGCCCAATAATGCGACGAACGAAGTCAAGGAGCCGGAGCCTCCGGGCGCGCAATATACGAATTCGGTCGGCATGGAATTGGTCAAGGTGCCGGGTGAATTTTGGGCGGGCAAATTTGAGGTGACGCAAAAGGAATATCAAAAGGTGATGGGCGCAAATCCGAGCGCGTTCGGCGGTGATACGCGACCGGTGGACAGCGTGAACTGGAATGACGCGATGGAGTTTTGCCGCAAATTGACCGAGCTTGACTTGAAGGAGAAGGTTTTGCCCAAGGGTTTTTACTACACGCTGCCCACGGAGGAGGAATGGCAGGGATTGGTGGCGGATGCCAGCCTGGAAAATGCCGTGACCAGCTTGAATGGCGCGAGCCGCGCGGGCACAAGCCCGGTCGGCAGCCTGGCACCGAACAGCCTGGGCCTTTATGACGTGCGGGGCAATGTGTCGGAATTTTGTCTGAGCGACGAATCGAAGCCGTATCGTATTTTGAAGGGCGGATCGTGGCAGGATTTTACCGAGGTGAATCTGCGGCCGGAATTTCGGTGGTATTGCCAGTTGGACGAGCGGAAGAATACGTTTGGGTTTCGTTGTGTGTTGAAGAGCGGGTCGGCGCAGCGGTAAGTTAAGGGCGGAAACATCGAACATCGAAGGGCCGAGGTCTTGTGTATCCAGCATTCGACGCTTGATGTTTTACTTGGCACTTAAATTGGTTGCTGACTTGGGGAAGGTGATGGAATTATATCATCACCATGGCATTTGCGGATTTTCCGGAACAAAAACAGGTGGCCGAACTGCTGCAGCGCAGCCTTGATCGCGGGCGGCTGGGCCATGCCTATTTGTTCACGGGCCATCAATTGTCGGAACTGGAGGCGCTGGCGCGCACGCTGGCGAAGGTGCTGAATTGCGAACGTCCCGTCCGGCGCACCGCCAACGGCCCGGCGGTGGATTGCTGCGATGCCTGCGCGAGCTGCCGGAAAATTGACGCGGACAATCACGGCGACATCCAATGGGTGCGGCCGGAGTCGAAGTCGCGGGTGATCATGGTGGACCAGATGCGGGAGCTGATGCAGCAGATCAATCTCAAGCCGAATGACGCCGACTATAAGGTGGCGGTGATTGTGGCGGCGGACCGCTTGAACGTGCAGGCGGCGAATGCTTTTTTGAAGACGCTGGAGGAACCCCCCGCGAAATCCATCCTGATCCTGTTGACGACGGAGCCGCAGCGGCTTTTGGAGACGGTGGTGTCGCGGTGTCTGCGGCTGAATTTTGCGGGCGAAAGCGGGCGCGTGCTGGCCCCGGCCTTGATGGAATGGCTGTCGGGTTTCGGCGAAATGGCGTCGGCGGAACAAAAAAGCTTGATGGTGCGGTATCGGTTGCTGGGGGCGCTGTTGAAGCGATTGGGTGAGTTGAAGGAGGAGATTGAAAAG
>JAQGPB010000441.1 GCA_028293265.1 Pedosphaera sp.
TAGCCGACCGGCACAGGCAGGTTGCCTGTGCTACCCGCTCAAATTCGGACGCTACCCAATTGCAATACAACTGGACAAGCCGCCCTGTTCATGAAACAATGTTGGCCGCGTGAATGTGAATAAAGGAGCACGTCATGAGGCACCGTCCGGTGCCCGCGAAAACTGGCCAAATCCCAGCCGGAGAAAATCCCATTTTGCCATTGTCCGTGCCACGCGCTCCCCTCACACCACCCGTAACACCTTTCCCGCCGCCTTTTTAACACCCTGTAACGCGTTGTAACACTTAACCACACTTAAATTGCAGTTCCCCACATATCATATCCCAAAGCCCGCCAGCAGCTCTGAAGTCCGCGTCCCCGACCCCGCGCCGCCGTTTCCCCTCCCTAATTCGATGTTCGATGTTTCCCCATCCACCGCTTCCCGTCGCTTCCAACCGTTCAAAGATGCGGCTTGTCCGGGATAATCCGGGATAATCCGGGATAAAATTAAAAGTTTTACTTCCAACAGTGACGTATGAAAGAAAAACCACCCTGCCAGCCACCGGACACCCGAACCTCGGCCAGGTCTTGGACTGCGGCAGTCCCCTGCCGCTTTGCCACCGCCCCAGCCTGCCAATGGCGGCAACTATCGCATGCCGGCACAGGCTTTTGTACAGCCTGGTACACCCTGGTACAGGCTATTCCAGCTTATCTCGAAACAATTTACTATTTCGGGCCATGGTCAAAAAGACACATTCCGCCCAGCCCTTCGTCTCTCCAGCCCGTAATCCATCCTGGCTTGTCCACACATAGGTAATTTCTTAAGTTCGTTCCATGCGCAATCAACCCAAGCCAAAGCGGAAAAGCCAGTACTTGGTCGGACTCATGTCAGGCACCTCAGCCGATGGAATTGACGCCGTGGTCGTGCAAATATCCGGCAGCGGACGCGGCTTGGCGGCGCGGTTGATGGCGCATCGTCAGCAGGCTTTCCCGGCTGCCTTGCGCAAACACATCCTCCATGTCTGCCTGCATGGCACGGTCGCGGAAATTTGCGAACTGAACTTTTTGCTGGGCGAACACTTTGCCCGCGCCGCTCTCACCGTGATTCACAAGGCGGGCTTGCAGCCAAAGGACATCGCCGCAATCGGCTCGCATGGGCAGACGATTCACCATCTGCCGCGGGCGCGGACGCCCTCCACGTTGCAAATCGGTGAGCCATCGGTGATTGCGGAGCGGACGGGCATCACCACCGTGGCCGATTTTCGGGTGCGCGACATGGCGGCAGGCGGGCAGGGGGCGCCGCTCGTGACCTATGTGGATTGGGCCCTGCAAACCGACCCGGTGCGACCGCGCATTTTGCAAAACGTAGGCGGCATCGGCAACCTGACCTTTCTGCCGCCCCGCGCCAAGCTGGTCCAGGTAATGGCCTTCGACACCGGCCCCGGAAACATGGTCATGGACGCCGTAGTCGGCACGCTGAGCCAAGGCAGGCTGCGCTACGACCGCAACGGCCAATGGGCGGCAAAAGGCAAAATTTCCGAAAAACTCCTGGGCGAAATGATGGCGCACCCTTATTTGCAACGGGTTCCGCCAAAAACCACCGGCCGCGAAGAATTTGGCGATCCGTTTGTGAAGAGCGTCTTGGCCTCGGCACGTCGCTTGCGCTTGGCAGACTCGGACATCGTCGCCACCGTCACCGCATTCACCGCGTCAAGCATCGTCGAGTCTTACGAACGATTCGTGTTCCCCAAACTGACCACGAATGGCCGCAAAACTTTGCAGGTAATTCTCGGCGGCGGCGGTGCCAAGAATGCGACCTTGCGCCGGATGCTGGCCGCGCGCATTGCCCCGGCCACATTGCTGACACAAGAAGACCTGGGCGGTTCCAACACTGGCAAAGAAGCAATGGCATTCGCCATCCTCGCCCACGAAACGTTGCAAAACCAGCCGTCAAACGTCCCATCTGCAACCGGCGCAAAAAGACCCGTCGTGTTAGGCAAGATAGTCCCGGGAAATTAATCACAATAATGAAACGCCTGCGGCCCATCGCGATTGTCGGTGTTGTCCTGTCCCTGGGATGGCTGATGTTTCCTTTCGCTGAGCCCAAAGAACCGTCGTATCAAGGACGCAGACTCTCGGAATGGATTACTGATTATGAGACTGGTGTGTCGGGGGTCATAATTGGTCAAAAAAGAGTAGAGGTCATGCGATCGGCGAGGCATGCAGTCAAGGCGATCGGAACCAACGCAATTCCAACTCTTTTGCAATGGCTTCAAGCCACGAATTCTCCGAAAAAAGTGACATTGAACAAGCTTCTCGACAAACAATCCCTTATTCACTTCCGCTTTCGAGGTGCGGGCGACTGGCAGTTGATGGCAGCTGAAGGCTTCAACCTGCTAGGAAATGATGCTGAACCCGCAGTTCCGGCCTTGACTCAATTGTTAGGCTCGGAAGACAAAAACCTTTGGGCACGCGTTTGGGACTGTTTTTTTCTGATCGAGCAAGATAAAAAAATCCTTTCACCAATAATTCTTCAATTGCTTCACAATCAAAACGTGAACATTCGGTTTGGTGCCGCAGACTACTTAAGCAAAGTCCATAAAGATGAAGCAGAAAAGGCAGGCATTTACAAAATGTTCCCTGAATTGAAACCACCTACGACAAACACACTGGAAACCAACTCACCCGCTGCCAAATAAAATGGAATCCTTGCGACAATTGTTCTTGGCGTTGAATGCGTGCGCTGCCGCCTTTCATGACGTGGAGGAAGCCGTAGGCGATGTCGCTGGAAAAGCCATCGCCGCCGCAAGGAAATCAAGCGAGGCCGAGTTGTTGCAGAACCTGCTCCAGTGTGAGGCGATGATAGGTCATGACCTCACCGAGGATGGCGCGCGGTGTGCCGGGGCGGAGCAGGCTGTGGTTGGGGATGGTCAGGTGATGTTCGCCGCCGGTCTGAGTGGTAGGGAGGCGGTGAGAGCCGAGTTGCCGGACAAACTTGAAGGGGGCGGTCCTTACTATTGCGACAACATCGCGGTTATCTGCTTGCAATACAGTGGGCAGGCGAAGCTTTCGCTTCAATACTCGTCAAAAAAACAGCTCCTTTGGCAATAAGGTCATCGCGTTAAGGTTGGGAGAATTATAAAAATAAAAATGATTTTGACGGCATTTATCCGGTCCTGGCGCAAGGACTTTCGGCTCCTGCAGCTTGCCTTTGCCCTGTTCCCAATGAGCGCATGTTTTGCGCGAGACGCCATTGCGCAATCCGATTCCGCGGAGGTTATCGTTGATGTGCGGAACGCCTATCGGATCAACGGACATGAGCAGGTTCAATCCAATGATTTTGGCGTGACGGCTTACCAGGGGGCAACCCGCCCGGTGACTCCGACCGGGGCCGCGATCCTCAGGCAGGCGGGTTTGACGGTCATCGGCTTTCCCGGTGTGATTGACTGGTGCGCGCCTCCCCAAAAACCTGCCGACGGTGCGGCGGGTATTGCCCGCTGGTACGCCTCGGACGAAGCAAAACAGATGATTCGTGACCGGCCGCTCAATGGCGACCGCTACGAATACGGACGCATCCTGCCCGCCTGCCGCCAAAATGGCGTTGAACCGATGGTTTACCTGCTAGGCGGGCCGGATTGGATTCTCGGGCCGGAGGGAATACCAAATGATGAAAACATGTATGCCGCATTGGTGGTCGGATACATCGGTCTCTTGCGACAGTTCGATTCGCACCTGCGTC
>JAQGPB010000446.1 GCA_028293265.1 Pedosphaera sp.
AGTTCCGGCTGGCGCCGGACGGCAAGATGAGCATGCCCTATTGCACAAGGGCATTTAAGGATATTTTTGGGATGGACCCGGCAGAACTGGCGGAAGATTTTTCCCCGGCGTGGGCATTAAACCATCCCCAAGATCTCCCGCGCCTTCGCGGCGCCATCGAGGAATCCGCGCGCACCCTGGAGCCCTTCCGCTGCGAATGGAGGGTGCGGCACCCGGCCAAGGGCGAGATTTGGGTGGACTGCCGCGCCATACCCCAGCGCGAGCCCGCCGGCAGCGTTGTCTGGTATGGATACTTCCACGACATGACGGAGCGCAAACAGGCGGAAGAAAGGTTGCGTAATAGTGAAGCGCGTTATCGGGCCTTGTATCGCGAAAACCCATCCATGATTCTTACCCTCGATGCGGAAGGAAAGGTTCTCTCTGTCAATCAGGCTGGTCTCGATCAATTGGGCTACTCCATGGACGAACTCGAAGGTGAATCCGTGCTGAAGGTGGTTCATCCCGATGATCGCGGTGCCATGGCCGGGCAGATAGAGGTTTGTTTACGCAACCCCAATCAAGTGCAACATTGGCAATTTCGCAAAATCCGCAAAGACGGGGCCGTGGCATGGGTGGATGAATTGGCGCAATCAATAACAGATTTGGGCGGCGCGCTTAACGTCCTGGTCGTGTGTCAGGACATCACCGAGCGCAGGCGGGCCGAGGAAGAAATCCGGGCGCTCAACGCGAACCTGGAACTGCGGGTTAAGGAACGCACGCAGGAATTGGCCGAGAGCGAAAAGCGTTTCCGGACCATCTATGACACGGCACCGGTATCCATCTGGGAGGAAGACTGGACCGAAGTCATTGCATCCATTGACGACCTCCAAACCCGGGGCGTGACCGACTTCCCGACTTATTTCCGCGAGCATCCCGAGTTTGTTGCCTACACACTTAAGGCCGTGAAGGTCCTAGACGTTAACCAGTGGACCCTCGGCACGTTCGCCGCCAGGGACAAAACCGAGCTGCTGGCATCGCTCGGACTGGTCTTCGCCACACCAGATAAGTTACCCGGCTTTGTTGAAGAACTAACCGCCCTGGCGCAAGGGCAGACGGTTTACCACACGGAAATGAACCTGAACACGGTCAAAGGAGATACCATGCACGGGCTGCTGACCTTGTCCTTCCCGCCCCGGGGATCGGGCTCGGGCGACGTGCTGATGAGTGTGCTGGATATCACCGAGCGCCAACGCGCCGAGACACAAATCCAGCATCTGAACGAGCAACTACAGGCCCGCGCGCAGGCGCTTGTGGAAGCCAACAAAGAACTGGAATCGTTCAGTTACTCCGTTTCACACGATTTGCGCGCTCCGTTGCGCAGTATCAGCGGTTTCAGCAGCCTCCTGCTGGAAGACTCCGACAAGCTCGGTGCCGAGGGCAAGGCCAACTTGCAGACCGTCGTTGAGGCCAGCCAGCGGATGGGTGAACTGATTGATGATCTGTTGCAACTATCGCGCATCACGCGCAGCGAAGTGCGCCGTGCGCCCGTGGACTTAAGCGCGCTGGCCCGCAGCGTGGCGGACGAACTCAGGAAGGCGAATCCAGAACGAAGCGTGGAGCTGCTCATTGAACCGGACCTGATCACGCAGGCCGACGCGCATCTGATGCGGATCGTGCTGGAGAACCTGCTCGGCAATGCCTGGAAATTCACCAGCCAAAAACGCGCCGCCAGGATCGAATTCCGCAGGGCGACACGCCAAGGCACCCGTGCTTATTTCGTACGCGATAACGGCGCCGGCTTTGACATGGCTTACGCCAGCAAACTTTTTGGCGCGTTTCAGCGGCTCCACAGCACTGCCGAGTTCCCCGGCACGGGCGTTGGCCTCGCCACCGTCCAGCGGATCATTCGCCGGCACGGTGGCCAGGTGTGGGCCGAGGCCGAGATCGGCCACGGCGCCACTTTTTATTTCACACTGCCCAACGAGTCGAAGGCACGATGAAGAATAACGCCACGCTTCTGGTGGAGGACAACCGCAAGCAACCGATCTAATGCTTGACCGGCTCGGCAAACGAATAGAATCAAAACTTTGCCCATCTCTGTGCTTCGGCGTGAACCCGGCGAGACATGCGCCCTTGAATGGAATGGCCTCGAAAAGGCGCTCAAGAGGTGACGAGCGTGCCGACTTTTTCGCCCATTACGACGCGGCGCAGATTGTGGGGCCGGAAAAAGTCGAACACCACGATGGGCATCTTGTTGTCCATGCAGAGCGAGAAAGCGGTCGAATCCATTACCTTGAGCTGCTCCTGCAGGGCTTGGAGATAGGTGATCTGGACGTAGCGTTTGGCATCGGGATTTTTCTTGGGGTCACTGTCGTAGATGCCATCCACCTTGGTCGCTTTCAAAATAACTTCCGCGCCGATTTCGTTCGCGCGCAAGGCGGCCGCGGTGTCGGTTGAAAAATAGGGGTTGCCCGTGCCGCCGCCGAAGATGACCACCCTGCCCTTTTCCAGATGGCGCACGGCGCGCCGGCGGATGAAGGTCTCGGCCACCTGCGCCATGGTGATGGCGGTTTGCACGCGCGTAGCGACGCCGAGTTTTTCCAGCGCGTCCTGCAGGGCGAGGGAATTGATGATGGTCGCGAGCATGCCCATGTAGTCGCCAGTGGCGCGTTCGATGCCGCGCTCGCTGCCGGCCAATCCGCGGAAAATGTTGCCGCCGCCAATCACGACCACCACCTCGACGCCCAAATCGCGCACTTCGCGGATTTGTTGCGCCATATCGTGGACGGCATCGGGGTTGATGCTGACGCCTGCCTGTCCGCCCAGGGCTTCGCCGCTGAGTTTGAGCAGAATTCTTCGATAACGTGGTTTGCCGGATTTTTTCATGCCGCAGATTGAACCGATTGTGAACCTGTCATTTGTTTGTAACAATGACTGGGACGAAGGTCAAATGTTATGGCGGACGTTTTGCGAACCAGCAGCGGGTGGCTTTTTTCTTTCGTTCATCTGACAATCTGGCCTAGGCTTGCGCCATGCAGCGCGACGCAGTTTCCGCGACCGACCATTCCCAGCGGGACCGGATGGTTTGCGCACTGCTGGCGCTGATCACCTTGGCGCTTTATTGGCCGGCGCGAAATTTTGAGTTTAACAATTACGATGACGCGCAGTATCTCACCCAAAATTTGCGCGTCCAATCCGGGCTGACCTGGGACAGCGCGGCCTGGTCTTTCACCACCGGTTACGCGAGCAACTGGCATCCGATGACGTGGCTTTCGCACATGCTGGACTGGCAGATTTATGGCGCGAAGGCCGGCGGCCATCATCTGACGGGAGTCGTGTTCCACGCCGCCAACACCGCGCTTTTGTTCCTGCTGTTGCGGCGGTTGACGGGCGCCTTCTGGCGGTGCATTTTCGTGGCTGCGCTGTTTGCCTGGCATCCGCTGCATGTGGAATCCGTCGCGTGGGTGGCGGAACGCAAGGATGTTTTGAGCGCATTTTTCGGCCTGCTGACGTTGCTGGCTTATGCGCACCACGCGCGAAAATTTCCCGCTCCCCATTTTTGTTTCCGCGGCGGCTACGGCCTGGCATTGTTTTTTTTCGCCCTGGGATTGATGAGCAAACCGATGCTGGTCAGCCTGCCGCTGCTGCTGCTGCTGCTGGATTATTGGCCGCTCAACCGCGTCAGTTCCCAGTTTCCAGTTTTCAACTTTCGACTTTGGCTGGCGCTGGTGCGGGAAAAAATCCCTTTACTGATCCTGAGCGCGGCTTCGTGTGCGGTCACTTTCCTGGTTCAAAAAAACGGACACTCGGTGCAATCGCTCGAAATCCTTTCCCTGCGCGAACGCGCTGCCAACGCGCTGGTCGCCTATGTTCGTTATCTGGAGAAACTGCTTTGGCCCGTGAATCTGTCCATCGTCTATCCGTATTCGCGCCAGCTTCCTGTCATGGAAGTCGCGGCGGCGGCCATTTTGCTGGCCTTGGTTTGCTGGGTTGCGTGGCGGTTTCGCAGCCGCCACCCGTGGTTGATCGTGGGTTGGGCCTGGTTTGTGGTGACGCTGGTGCCGGTGATTGGTCTGGTGCAGGTGGGCGGGGCGGCGATGGCGGATCGCTACTCGTATCTTCCAAGCATCGGGCTGTTCCTGGCCATCGCGTGGGAAGCCGGGCGGGCCGGTCTGGGGCGGGTAGCCCTCGGTGCGTTGGCCGCGCTGGCGCTGGCGGGTTGTCTCGTCGGGACCTCGCGACAGCTTCGTTACTGGCAAAACAGTGAAACGCTCTTCGCGCACGCCATTGCGGTCACGAAGGACAACGCGCTTGCGCAATGCAATCTGGGCTCCGCGCTGATCGAGCAGGGCCGGAAGGCCGAGGCGGCCGAGCACTTGAAGGAAGCTCTGCGGATTAATCAGGATTTTCCGGAGGCGATAAACATCATGGCAAAATTTCTGGCCGACGCAGGCAAGGGCCGTGAAGCGGTCAATTTGCTCGAAACGGCGCTCCGCCGGAACCCGGATTGCGCTTTGGAGCATTTGCAGTTGGGCACGATATTGTATCAGGAAGGCCGGTTGGATGAAGCCGCAGCGTCTTTTCGTTCCGCTGTGCGTATCAATCCCGGGCTCGACAAGGCCCACGCGGATCTCGGCATCCTGCTGGCCGGGCAAGGGCGGGCGGATGAAGCCATCGCGGAATTTCAGTCTGCGCTGGCCAGCGAGCCTAATAATGCATACGCGCACAATGGCTTGGGCCGCATCCTGGAATCGCGCGGCAACCTGGCCGGAGCCGCGGCGCAATATTCCTCCGCGCTGCAAGCCAAGCCCGATTTTGCCGATGCCCATGACAATCTCGGCGCCGTGCTGGGCGCGCAAAAGCAATTTTCCGAAGCCGAGCGCCATTTTCAGGCAGCCTTGAAAATCCAGCCGGACTTTGCCGAGGCACATTACAATTATGGCAATGTTTTCGCAGCCCAAGGCCGGCTCACCGAGGCGGCGGCCCAATATGCCGCAGCGGTAAGCGGGCAGCCGGATTACTTGGAAGCACATTTCAACCTCGCCCTGGCCCTTAATCAAACCAGCCACGCCGCCGAAGCCATCACCCATTACCGCGCCGTGCTGCGGCTTAAGCCGGGATTTATTCCCGCCTTGGAAAAATTGGGCTGGATTCTGGCGACCAATCCGGACGCCGCGTTGCGCGATGGTACGGAAGCCCTGCGTCTGGCAAGTCTCGCGGCGCAACCAGGCCAGCCGGCTGATGCCACAGCCTGGGATATTATGGCGGCGGCTTATGCGGAAACGGGAAAATTTGCCGAGGCAGCAGACGCGGCCCGCAAAGCCTTGATTGCAGCCGAAAGCGCCGGACGCGCGGACTTAGCCGCGCAAATACACCAGCGGCTGGGCCTCTACGTTTCCGGCCAGGCTTATCGCGAGCCGTGACGGCCCGTCACGCAGCGGGGGTCTCGCCAACCTGGAAGCGGACGAAACGGCGGATGGAAATCTCGTCGCCGAGCTGCTTGGCCACGGAGCCGAGATGTTCCTTGACGGTGACTTCGGAGTTGCGTTTCACGAAGCCCTGGTCGAGCAGGCAGTAGCCTTGATAAAATTTCTCGAGCTTGCCTTCGACGATTTTGGCGATGGCTTGCGGCGGCTTGTTCTTCACCTGTTCGGCGGCAATTTCTTTTTCCTTCGCGAGCAGCGCGGGGTCCACTTCGGTGCGTGAAACCACGAACGGATGGCCGGCGGCGATTTGCAGCGTGATGTCGCGCACCAACTGGCGGAAATCATCGGTCGCCGTGGTCGCTTCCTTGCCCGCGCCGACCTCGACCAGCACGCCGACCTTGGCGCCGGTATGGATGTA
>JAQGPB010000478.1 GCA_028293265.1 Pedosphaera sp.
GAGCGAGGGCTGGGAGACGTGGCATTGTTCAGCCGCGCGGGAAAAATTTCCGGTCCGCGCGATGGCCATGACATATCGGAGCTGATGCATTTCCATAGGCAACACCTATGGTAATGACAGGAAAAAAGTATTTCAACAATAGTTCAGAAACTGGTTTGATGGTGTTGAATTCAATACATTTATGGACAAAAAAGCTGAAATCATGACCACGACGGGCGGCAATCCGGTCGCCGACAACCAGAATTCCATCACTGCCGGGCCGCGCGGCCCCTTGCTGATGCAGGATTATCAACTTCTCGAAAAGCTGGCGCATCAAAATCGCGAGCGCATTCCCGAGCGCACCGTCCATGCCAAGGGCACCGCCGCTTACGGCACCCTGACCATCACGCACGACATCACGAAGTACAGCAAGGCCAGCGTCTTTGCCAAGATCGGCAAGAAAACCGGAGCCCTCCTGCGGTTCTCGACCGTGGCCGGCGAGCGCGGTGCCGCCGACGCGGAGCGCGATGTGCGCGGTTTTGCCTTGAAGTTTTACACCGACGAAGGCAACTGGGATCTGGTCGGCAACAACACGCCGGTCTTTTTTGTGCGCGATCCGCTGAAGTTCCCGGATTTCATCCACACGCAGAAGCGGCATCCCAAAACCAACCTGCGCAGCCCCACGGCGATGTGGGACTTTTGGTCCTTGTCACCGGAGTCGCTGCATCAGGTCACGATTCTCATGTCTGACCGCGGGCTGCCCCGCAGCCTGCGCCACGTCAACGGCTACGGCAGTCATACCTATAGTTTCATCAACGCGCAGGACGAACGCTTCTGGGTAAAATTCCATTTCAAGACCAAGCAGGGCATCCAGTGCATGACGAACGCCGAAGGCGAGGCCATCATTGCCAAGGATCGCGAGAGTTCGCAGCGCGATCTGTTTGAGGCGATCGAGCGCGGCGAGTTTCCCAAATGGCGCGTCTGCGTGCAGGTCATGCCTGAAAAAGACGCCGAGACTTACCGGTGGAATCCGTTCGACCTGACGAAAGTCTGGCCGCACAAGGATTATCCGTTGATTGACGTCGGCGAGCTGGAGTTAAACCGCAACCCGGAAAATTATTTCGCCGAGGTGGAGCAATCGGCCTTCAGCCCGTCGAACATCGTGCCGGGCATCGGCTTCTCGCCGGACAATATGTTGCAGGCGCGCATCTTCTCGTATGCCGACGCGCACCGTTACCGCATTGGAACGCATTATGAGATGCTGCCGGTGAACCGTCCCAAATCGGCGGTGAATACTTATCACTTGGATGGCCCGATGCGCCACGACGTGCCCAAAGCCACCAACGCATTTTATGAGCCGAACAGTTTCAGCGGGCCGGCTGAGAACAAAGGTTTCTCCGAGCCGCCGTTGAAAATCTCCGTCGACGCCGACCGCTACAATCATCGCGACGGCAATGACGATTACACGCAGCCGGGCGACCTGTTCCGGCTGATGTCTCCGGCGCAAAAGCAGCAGCTCTTCAGCAACATCGCCGGGGCCATGAACGGCGTGCCGGAAGAACTCGTGTGGCGTCAGCTTGAGCATTTCCGCAAGGCCGACCCGGCGTATGCCGCGGGCGTGGCAAAGGCGCTCAAACTCACGTACGACGTTCCCCATGCTCCCGAATCCGCGCCGACCATGGCGGGAGGCGTCCGATAGGCATTGTGCGCGTTTCAAGGGCAAACAAATCGGTGCGTACAATCAAGGTCAGTTGGGCGGTTGAACGCAGCACGGACATTGTGATTTGGCATCTTTGCCAAAATAGAGTTGATGAAAACTATGGTCGTCACCGAAGCGGAAGAAAAGAGATACGCCGAGTTGCAGGCGCTCGCGCTTGAGCATGCCCGCAGGGGTGAAACGGAGCTGCTTGCAGCGATGCTGCGTCACGGATTGCCCGTGAACCTGGCCGACGCCAAGGGCAATTCGTTGCTGATGCTGGCGAGCTACAACGGAAATGTGGAAACCACGCGGATGCTGCTCAAACATGGCGCGGAAGTGGATCGCCGGAATGTTCGGGGCCAGACGCCGCTGGGTGGCGTGGCTTTCAAAGGTTACGTGGAAATTGTCTCCGTGCTGCTCGAACATGGCGCGGACATTGATGCCGACAACGGCGGGGGGATGACTCCGCTGATGTTCGCCGCGATGTTTGGCCGCACCCAAGTCGTTGATCAGCTCAAGGCGCACGGCGCGTCACTCCAACGCCGCAATGGCCTGGGTTTGTCCGCGAATTTCATGGTTCGCATTTCTCGATGGGTTACGCGGCTGTTTCGACGTGCCAAATTCCAATCCAACAACATTCCCTGAACGGCAAAGAATATGGGAAAGGAATTTCCCTCCCTGATCACGTCCAATCCGCAAACTGGATTGACGCTGGCCCGACAATTGGCGGACCGACTGCACAGGCAGATCGAACAAGCCAACGTCCATGTGGCGTGCCCGGGCGGGATGAATTATTTGCTGTCCGCGCCCGTCCCGAAAGAAATCCTGGCCAGCATCCTGTTCTACGCCATTGCCGCGGCAAACAAGGGTTGGCGGGCAAAGCCTGATGCCAAAAGTAGGCACTGACCGGGTGCCAGATTGTTTGACAATGCCTTGATCTGTGGGAGTGGTTAATACAAGTGGCATAAAGCCACCAAGGAGTGGAGCAGCGCAACCGGCGGCGTTGGGAAGGGCCAATCATCTCAGCGGAAGCAACAGTAACCGGAGCCACTTCCTCCTGAAGTTTGATAACCAAGGTGGAAGGAAATCTCATGAAAAAGCGAATCTCTGGTGATCAGAATCGCGACGGCATTGACCGGCGCGGGTTCCTCGAATGCATGGCTTGGGTGGGCACGGGCGTTGTTTACGGTTTCAGCGGCGGAATCCT
>JAQGPB010000483.1 GCA_028293265.1 Pedosphaera sp.
TAATAAGTGATTTCCAACCGGTGGCAGTTTCCCGCCTGGGTTTTTTCAGCGCCGCTTTTGCCCGTCACAGCAGCAACGGTGTCCTGGCCCACCACCAAGCTTTCAAAGCCTTGGATGGCATCGTCAATGCCCAGGCGGCGCTGAAATCCTACGCAGACATTTTCAGGTACGTCGGCGTGGCGTTCCTCATCACGCTGCCGTTGCTGTTCTTCCTGGACAAAGGCAAAAACAAAGCGGCGGCGGCCTCGATCCACTGATTTATGAGCACGGAAGCAAACCCATGCGCAACCAATTATTTATATGAGCACCACTGTTGATTTGCCCGAACCCGAAACGAACGCCGTTGCTTCCAAGCCGGCCGATGCCAACGGAGCGGGGAAGCCGACGAAGCCGGCAGATTCGATTCCGAACCGGAAATCTCGTCGGCGGCGCTGGCTGATTGTGTCAATCCTTTCAATCGGCGTGCTCGTTTGGATTGGCCATTTTATCTACCACGCCTACCTTTATCAGGAAACCGACGATGCTTATGTCGGCGGGCACCTGCATCAAATCAGTTCGCAGGTGGATGGCCGGGTCCAGGAAGTTTTGGTTGATGACAATCAGGAGGTCAAGGCGGGGGCAATTTTGATCCGGCTTGATCCCTTGGAATACGAAATCGGCCTGCAAAAAGCGCAGGCCACTGTCGCCCAGGCGAAGGCGCGCGTGGCCGAGGCGGTGGCGGACGCGAGCCGTGCCGGGGCGCAATTGGCGCAGACGGCGGCACTCATCGCACAAGCGGAGGCCCAAGTCCGGCAAACCGGCGCGCAACTCGAACTCGCCCGGCGAAATCACGCCCGCAACGTGCAGCTTTTCCAGGACAACGGGGTGATTGCGAAGTCTGAACTGGACGCCTCGCAAAGCGTGCTGGCTGCCAGGCTGGCTGATAATGATGCGGCCACGGCGAATTTGAATGCCGCCAAAGCCGGCGAGGCTTCCGCCAAGGCGGCCCAGGAATCCGCTCAGGCGCAGGAGGCAGCAGCCCAAGCCATGATCGCCGGCGGCGAGGCTGACGGCAACGAGGCGAAACGCAAACTCGCGCGCACGACTCTCGCGGCCCCAGCGGACGGACGTATCGGCAACAAGAACGTGGAAGTTGGCAATCGCGTTCAGGCCGGTGAAACATTGCTGGCATTGGTCGAACCGGATGTGTGGGTGGTGGCCAATTTCAAGGAAACGCAGCTTTCCAGAATGCATCGAGGGCAAACGGTGGATGTCACCATTGATGCGCTGCCCGGGGAGATTTTGCCGGGAACGGTTGACAGTCTGGCTCCGGCCAGCGGCGCGCAATTTGCATTGCTGCCAGCGGACAATGCCACCGGAAATTTCACCAAGGTGGTGCAGCGCGTACCAGTAAAAATCGTCTTCGCCCCGGAAACCACTCGAAGGTTGGCTGACAAGCTGCGTCCGGGACTTTCAGCCGTTGTCAGCGTGCGGGTGCGGTAGTGCTTCTGATGCTTTGCGGCAATTCGGGCGTCGTGCTTTGAACTACGCACCGTTGTGTTTTCAAAAGGTTGCTTTTTGGGCTCAAGTCGAAGCCAGTGGTGAAAGTTGACAGGCAGGCAAATCCAAAAAAATGGGCTTAAAACGTTAGTTTTAAGCCCGAAATTGGTTGCGGGGGCAGGATTTGAACCTGCGGCCTTCAGGTTATGAGCCTGACGAGCTACCGGGCTGCTCCACCCCGCGATCAAGGTAGGTAACCTTACTTCAGTTTCCCACCCATGCAAGCTCTTTTATCGCAAGAATGCATTTATTATTCCGCGCCCGGTGCGAAGACGGCCTCGGTCATGCCGTGAATGATTTTTTTGTCTGCCGGACAGACGGTCGCCAGGATGCCGCCGAGATTGGCCCGCGCGGCATCGCCGTCGCCGGAGACGAAGTAATACGGGCAAAGCCGCACGCGGCCAGGCATCGGGATGAGTTGTTCCTTTTGGAAATCGAACCATTGAAACTCAACAAGGCTTGGTTTGCGGTAGCGTTGAAGGATGTGCGGCGAAGTGCCAAAGCTCGCGAGGGCGCTTTCCACCGCCGCCGACCATTCGGCATGCGAAAGATCGTTGCCCAGGTAAACGCCGCGCGCGCCCCAAGCTTTGGGCGAAAATCCGGAAACTTTCAAAATCAATTCGCGCTCCTTTTGCGACAAGGTCTTGAGCTGGTTCCAATCGGTCAGGCTGAGTTCGGGAATCGCGCCCTGGGGTGGCAACGGCGTCGGATCCACCATCCAACTGTAGGGCACCAGCCGCAGCAGGCGGTTGAAAAAGCCCTCGCCCAATTCCTGCCGCCAAAACTCGCGCAGGTTGCGGTTCCAGAGCAGCGCGAAAAGCATCTTCTCCTCGAATATCGTTTTCGGCGGCGGTGTCAGACGGGTTTGCTTTTCCCGCGCGCGTTCGAACAACTGCGGCGCATTGGGCACGTTGGGAGTGTCGAACAATTCGAAGAAGCGATACGCTGCGCCGCCATCTTGAAACTGTGTGAAATTTGCGTCGCGAATTTTGAAGCGCGCTTCGCCGAGTTTATCGGCCACCCATGCCATTTCGGGACGATACGTGGCCGATTCTTCCGAGACAATGATGTCCACGTTCGGCGCGTCGCCAAATATGCTGGCGAACCCCCGCAGCATTCCATCGCCGCCACCGGTCACGCTGAAGCCCATCCGCGCGTAGGTCTGGTTGAGCCACGCCGTGAGTCCGATGCCGCCCGGAACGCTGTCCAATTCCGTGATGCTCAGCCCGCCATCGGTGATCAACAAATCCGGGCGAATGACGCGCGGCATTTCATTCTTCATCGCGGGCGAACGTTGCAACGCGATCAAATCGGCTGGCTTGCCCTGTTCCAACCACTCCGCGACCCACGCCGGTTGTTTGCCCTCGATGCTCAGCCGATACAGACGGTTCACGGCCTTGTTGAATTGCAACAAGACGCGGCCAAGTCCCTCCAGATCCTTCGCCATTTCCGCGCCGAGATGGAAAGGGGTGGGGGAGACGCGCCATTCGTGGCCGGCGAAAAGCCCGGTCTGCGGCATTTGCTTGCGAACAAAATGAGCGCGGTCCGCAGCCGTGTCTTGGATGGGCATGATGGCAGGATTCACAAAATTGGTTTCTTCTGAATTTTTTCTATTTCACCCTCAATCAGGTTCGCACCTGCCCGTTACCGATTCCAATCCACTTATAAGTGGTCAATTCCTCCAGCCCCATCGGGCCGCGCGCGCCGATTTTGTCGGTGCTGATGCCGATCTCGGCGCCCATGCCGAATTCGCCGCCGTCGGTGAAGCGGGTCGAGGCGTTCCAATAAACGGTGGCGGAATCAACCTCAGCCAGAAATTGTTTTGCGCGCTTTTCGTCGCGCGTCACAATGCTGTCAGAATGCGCTGAACCGTAATGATTGATATGGTCAATGGCAGGTTTTACACCGTCAACCACGCGCACGGCGAGAATCAGGTCGAGGTATTCGGCGTACCAATCGTCCTCCGTGGCCGGTTTCAGGCTTGGAATTGTTCCATTCAAGATGGTTCGGGAAGCTTCATCCACACGCAGTTCCACTTTTTTCTCCGCGAGCTTTTGCGCGATGGCGGGCAGGAAGGTCGGCGCGATGGCTTTGTCCACAAGCAAAGTTTCGATGGCGTTGCAGACGCCGGGTCGCTGGCATTTCGCGTTTAGAATAATTTCCTCGGCCATCTTCAAATCGGCTTCGCCATCCACGTAAACATGGCAGACGCCCTTGTAATGCTTGATGACCGGCACCTTGGAATTCTCGGCGACGGCGCGGATCAAGCCTTCACCTCCGCGTGGCATGCAGAGATCAACGTATTGCGTGAGCGAGAGCAACTCTTTGATCGCCTCGCGGTCGGTGGTTTGCACCACTTGGATGGCGTATTCGGGAAAGCTGGGCAGGTGTTTTTTCGCGGCGGTCAACATTGCCTGAGCAATGGCCTGGTTGGAATGGATAGCTTCCTTGCCGCCGCGGAGGATGGTGGCGTTGCCGGATTTGAAACAAAGGCTCGCGGCGTCGGCGGTGACGTTGGGGCGCGATTCGTAAATGATCACCACGACGCCGATGGGGGTGCTGATTTTTTGGAGCTTCAATCCGTTGGGCCGTGTTCGGCTGTCGAGAATACGACCAACCGGATCGGGCAGGGCGGCGACTTCCCGAAGTCCCTTGGCCATGCCGGCGATGCGTTTGTCATCCAGCTTGAGGCGGTCGAGCATGGCGGGGGAAAGACCGTTTTGCGCGCCGGCTGCCATGTCTTTGGCGTTGGCGGCCTTGATGGCATCTGCGCCGTTTTCCAACGCGTCCGCCATTGCGAGGAGGCAGGCGTTTTTTTCTGCCGTCGTCAGTCTCGCCAGATCGCGCGAGGCTGTCTTGGACTGCTTCGCCAGCTCCAGCATTTGTTCCCGTAAAGTCACAGCGCCAAATTAAGCCAAAATCCCAAACTTAAAAGGGAGAAATATGTAACGCACGA
>JAQGPB010000489.1 GCA_028293265.1 Pedosphaera sp.
TTCACGCGGGGCTCTTCCGCGGCCTTGGTGTCGGGTTTGGCGTCCGGCTTCGCTTCCGGCTTGGCTTCGGCCTTTGCCTCGGCGTTCGTGTCGGCCTTGGCGGCGGGGTCAGCAGCGCGCGCCCGCGTGAGCCAGGTGCCGACAGTGGCCACGGCCAGGGCCGTAATAATCAGAAAGATTGCTCGTTTCACTTTTTATTCTCCTTCATTGCCTGGGCGTGCTGTTGCAACGCCGAAGCCATTGCCTCAATGGGGCGTTGCACGGCGTCTTCCAACGCGCCGAAAGCTTGTTGCACCCGCACCTGGCCGTCCAACTCCACCAATGCGGTCGCGCCGAGTTCGATTTGGGAATTCAGCAGGTCCAGCCGGTCGGCGGCGCCCGCCTTGACCTGCGCTTCGACACCTTCGCTTTGCTTTTTCTGCGTTGCCGCCAGGGATTCCAACGTAACCAGATTCTCTTCCGTGACGCGGTAGCTCGCGACCGCGCGATCAATCTCGGCAATGACCTTTGCCTGCATGGCGATGAACCGCGCTGCGGATTCCACCCGGTGCGCTTCGGCTTCGGCGATGAGACCCTGATTTTGGTTCAAGATGGGCAGTTCCGCGGTCAAGGCCAATGTGAATTTGTGGTCGCCTTCATCGAACTGATAGCCGGGACCGATATGAATATCCGGATATTGCTTTGCGATTTCGAGTTGCAGCGCAGACTGGCTTGACGCATAGTCCGCCAGCGCCCCCAAAATGTCTGCGCGGTTTTGCAGCGCCCAGCCGCGAATTTCAGCCGACATCAGCTCCGCCGCCGCCGGATGGCCCGCGGAAAGTTCATAAACAAGTTCCGTGCCGGCGAGGGCCTTGACGGGAACGCCGATCGCGTCCGCCACGCGCACGCGGGCGTCGGCGCTCAACCTGCGCGCATCGGCGAGGTCAAGCTGGCTGCGCGCCAGGGCGATTTTTACCAGGCCGAGTTCGGAGCTGGAAACTGCTCCCGCGTCAAAGCGCTCCTGGAGCGACTGAACAATTTGCTGCTGCACCGAAACCTGCTGTTGCAGCAGGCTTTCGCGCCGACGGGCCGCGACAAAATCAAGGAGGCTCGCCCGGAGATTGCTGCGAACCTGCCAGGCGGTCACGGCAATGTTGAGCCGCGCAGATTCGGAAAGGTGTTGCGCGCGGGCCTTGCGGTAACCGCGCTTGCCCATGGTTTCAATCGGCAGATCAAAACTGACCCCCGGCAGCCAGGGCGTCGTGCCGGTGGGATTTGCGCTGTAGCCCGGCGCTGCGGTGAGCGTCGGATTAGGCATCTGGGCGGCGGTAACGATGCCGCCCTCGGTGCCCTGCCATTGGGCGCGCGCCACTTCGAGGCTGGGATGATAATAGAGCGCGGCCAGGGTGAGCGTTTCAAAATCCCACGACTTGGGCGGCCACTCCCCGAACTGGTGCCGCAGATTCTTTTCGAGAAATTCCTTGAACGCCGGATTGTCCAGCGTGCGGGCATCCAGGGCTGCCGCCGATTGCGCCGGCGAAATCGGATGCGGCTGGAAACGCGCGCACCCTGCCAGCAAGCCTAGCGTGATGATGGACCACTTCAGGTTCAAGTGCGTTAACTTCATTTGAAACCGCGTGGCAATGCAAGCCTTCCGAGATTAAATTTCTCTCACTTTGCGGGTTTGGGCCGGTCTTGTGCGGCTGCCAAGGCGTTGGTGAGGGCCTCGGGATCAATTTGCTTGAGCGCCACGATTGCGGCTTGCCGGGTATCCCGGTCTCTGGCCTTCAATAATGGAAGCAACTTGGGAACCGCCGCCTTGGCCAGCGGTCCAAAATTGCCCAAGGCTTCGGCCATCTCATCGGCCAAATCCTCGTCATCGAGATAAGTCATCAGCAGTGGGATGATCACTTCCGGCTGTCCGTGGATTTTACCCAGGGACGTGGCGGCGTTGCCATCATGCCCTTCCTTCAGGGCATGTGTCAGGGCTGGAATCCCCGCTGCCGCCGATGGCCCAAATTCGCCCAGATAAGTGGCGGCCATCGAGCGTCGGCCCCCGGCGGGCGTAAACTGGATGTACACTCCGGGCAAACCGTTCTATGCTTCAATCAACTCCATCCGCAGTTTCGAGTCGTTCGTATCGTGGTAAATGATCTCCGTAAGCTGGGGAATGATCTGTAAGGTGAGGACCAAATTGGCTTGGTTGCTCAGAGCAAGGTTGAAGGTCTTGGATTGTTCGATCCAAAAGCCCACCGGCTTTCCGTCATAGAGGGCTTCGCGCTCGCCCAAGGTCTGGCTTAAAAGCCAGATGATGCCTGCAAGGAGCGCGAGACCAATGGCCACGCCGATGCACAATCGTTTCAACCGTTTCATCGTCGAATGCAAATCCTGACGTTTTTATTGCGCCAGTCCTCTGCGCTTTTCCCACGAGAAGATGGGAAACGCCTGATGGCGGGACGCCGGGCGGCAACACGATGAATGGACTCAGGAGAACCAGAGGCACAGTCCGCCAACGGCAATCGCCGCACCCGCAAAACGAATCGCCGGGACGGTAAAGCCTTTTTGCGCGAGCAAACCAAGGCCAATTCCGCAGCCATGCAATGCGGCAGTGGCCAAAACGAATCCTATGCCATAGCTCAAACCGCCGGCCGCTGCGGGAATTTCAGCCCCGTGCGCATGACCGTGAAACAGCGCGAATAATCCAACCACCAACAGGCTCGCGGCCAGAGGGAGGCGAGCGGCGGCGGCGATGAGGATGCCCAGCAC
>JAQGPB010000544.1 GCA_028293265.1 Pedosphaera sp.
GTGCCGTATCCGATGCTGACAACAAAGTAGGCGAGCGCGTAGGCGGCGCGGGCAATATCGGGGCTGAGAATCTGCAACAGTCCCACAATCACACCCAATAGGGTCATGGCCGAGGAAACCACCAGAAAATCAATGAACCACGCGGCAAAACGCGCGACCGGCCCGGCCAGCAATTGCGAAAAGACAATTCCTTCCGGCGTCTTGATCAGGTGGATGTTGGTTTTTCCGGGCATGGCAACTGGATTTCAGACCGGCGGCGGACCAGCTTGGACCTCGGGTTTTTTCTTGCCCGAACGTGACAGGAAAAAAATGAGCAGAACCAGTTCGACAAGCCCGAAGGAGATTTTCACGTCATAAGGAATGACCGGCTCATGATATTGCGAAAGAAACGATTCAATAAAACCGGCCCAGACCAGCAGCACGCCGACGCCGAAGATGAGCGTGACCAAATCCGGCGAGACTTCGCGCAACCGCGTGCGCAACGAATCGCGTTTGCCCCGGCCAATCAACGCCCCCGCCAGCATCAGCCCCGCCTGCCCGGCAATGAGGATGGACGGAATTTCCACGACGCCATGAGGCAGCAGCCAGCCGAGCAAAAATTTCGTTTGTCCTGCATGAATGTAATCCACCGCGACCGCGCCGAGAATGACGCCGTTGTAAAAAAGCGAGATGATGGTGCCGACGCCCCAGGTCATGCCCATGGCCATCGTGAAAATCGAGACGCGCGTATTGTGCGTCATGAGCTGGGCGGAGAAGGAAGTTTTGTTGCCGGCCAAGCGGTCTTCGGTGGCGGATTCTTCGCGGGCGACGCGTTCGGAAGGATCGCCCTGCAGGTGCGAAAACGGCATGAGCACCGGCTTGGAAGCCGGGTCGAAAGCAATCGCAAAACCGCCAAAAGCGCAACCGGCGATGGTGATGGCCAGCGAGAGCCAGAAGGCGCGGATGTGGCGGCGAAAGGTTTGCGGCAGCGTCTGGAAAAACCATTTCAACGGCGAGAGGCGCTGCTGTTTCTGGCGCGTCTCGTGGATCTCGCCGTAAGCCCGCGCGATGAGGCTCTCCAGATAGCGGCGGGTTTCCGGCTCGGAGGAAAAGGTGGTGATCTTGGCGAGGTCGGCGGCAGTGCGTTCGTAGAGGTAATGAAAACGCTTGAGCCGCTCCAAATCCATCCGGTGGTTTGGCTCGGCTTCGAGGTGGGCGAGAATTTTTTCCAGTTCCGCCCAATGCGGTCGTTCGGCGGCGACAAAACGTGGAAGGTCAATGATCACAAAAGCTGCCTTTGTTTGATGCCGAGATATTGCGAAACCAGTTGCGCGCTCATCTTCTCGTTTTCGAGCAGCGAGAAACGGACGCCGCGCCGTTTCAAAACTTTTTCCAGCTCGCGCAAATTTTGCCAGAGCAAATGGCCGCCGAGATGAGTGACCAAATCGTCCTGCGACGCCACATCCGGCCGGCTGAACAGCGGAAACACACCCGGCGGCTGCAGCATGTTCACCACGATGAGATGCTGGCGGCAGATCAAGTCCATGTTGCGCGTGAAACTCGCGGCGAGCAGCGGGTCATCCAGCGCGGTCAGAAAAACCAGCAGCGCGCGCCGGCGCAGCCGCAGGCGGATGAAGGTGGAAAGCTCGTCAAAGTCCGGCGTCACCGGCTGCGGTTGCAGCGTGTAGAGCGCGTCGCGGCAGGCGCTGTAATGGGCGTCGCCATTGCGGGCGCGCACGAAGGTTCCGACTTTGTCGGCAAAGGTCAGCAGCCCAAAAAGATCGCCCTGCTGTTCCGCCGCCAATCCAAGGACCAGCGCCGCCGTCACGAAACGTTCGAGCACAGTGGTCTCCAGTCCAATGGTTTTGCCGGCGGGCGAAACAATTTGCGGCGGGTTGACCACAGGAGCGGGCGCATCTGAAAGCTGCGTGCGGGCCGTCAACCGCGAGTAGTCAATGATGACATAGACTTCCTGCGTCCGCTCGATTTGAAAAATCTTGGTGACGGGGCGGCCGCGCTTGGCCGTGGCTTTCCAATGAATTTCGTCGTAGCCGTCGCCCGGAATGTATTCGCGCAATTTTTCAAAATCCCGGCCCTTGCCGACCTGCCGTTGGGCGTGCAAACCAAAGCTGCCGCGATTCAGAAACAAGGCGGCGAGATTTTTGCGCTCGGTGAGCAGGTTGGGATAAACGCGGATCTCAGACGGGGAAGGCACCTGGCGGCGGACAGCCCAGAAGCCGAGCGGCGAGGTGCTTTCGAGATAGGCAGTTTGCAGTCGGTAATTGCCGCGCCGGAGCGGTTGGCAGGTCCAGAGCAGGCGCGACCATTCGCTTTCGCGCGGCAGGCTTACTTCCATTTCGTCCACGGCGGAATGGATTTCGCGCGGCAGGGCAAGCGCGATGCGCAACGGCCGGGATTTTTGCCGTTCGTTGCGGATGCGCAGTTCGATCTTTGCCTCGCGATTCCGGGACAAGCGCACCACTTCGGGCAGATGGACGCTGATGCCGGCGAGCGCGGTGCGGCCGCCGAGCGCGTCGGCGAGCGCCAAGACCACCAGTGCCACGATGAGCGCGACGGAGATTCCGAAGGCCGCCGGCGCCACCGCTCCCAAAATGGAAAACGGGAGGATGATCACGGCCACCCACAGCATCAATCT
>JAQGPB010000563.1 GCA_028293265.1 Pedosphaera sp.
TGGCAGCAGACCGCTTTTTTCCAGCACATTGCCTGGCGTGCTGCCGGACGGGGCAGAAACCGGTAAAGCGTTATTCGTCAATTGAGCGGCAGCCGGTTCCTCCCCGGCTGAGAAGACAGGCCGTGGCAAGGGGAGTTCCGCCACTCGATGTTCGATGTTTTCCCGGTTGGCAGCTTTTCCCGCACCCGCCACCTGCTGTTTAAGTTCATCCAACTGTTGCCGAAATTCCGCCAGCACGTCACCCAGCGGCTCGGCGACAGGGGCGGGCGCCTCCGGTATGCACGCCAGCACTTCAATCATTGGCTTCTGCCAGAGACGGGCGAGGCCGTGGGCGGGCAGGGGCCGCACGTTCAGGACAATCGCCTCCGGCCCAAGCTGCGCGCGAATCTGCGCTACCGCCTGCTCCGCCGATGCGGCGGTGAAAGAAATGGGTTGCATAAAAAATGCGCGTGGGCGGCGGGTTTACTCTGGCGAGGGAATGATGCCGGCATTCTGGATCTGGACCCGCGCCGGGACTTCCGAGTACGACAACACCGTCAACTCGGCGAAAGTGGTCTCGAAGAACCGCCGGAAGGCGAGCCGGATTTGCGGCGCGCAAAGAATGATCGGCGGCTGGCCGGAAGCGAGCACTTGCTGGATTTTTTGCGAGAGCGTGTCCACCACATGCCGCGCCAGCTTGGGTTCCATCATCAGGCTGATTTCGTTGGGCGATTGACGCACGCCCTGGGCAATCTGCTGTTCGAGCCGCGGATCGAGCGTGATGGCCTGCAGGCCGCCATTCTCCGCCTGAAAAGGCTTTACGATTTGCGAACCGAGCGCACGGCGGGCATGTTCCGAAAGCTCATCGGGGTTCTTGGTGACGTGCGCGTAGTCGCTCACCTTTTCCAAAATGCCGGCGAGGTTGCGGATGGAAATTCCCTCGGCCAGCAGGTTTTGCAGGATGCGCTGGACCTGGCCGACGTTGAGTTGCGCGGGAATCAATTCGGTCACCACGGTGGCGTGGGTCTGTTTCAAATTATCGAGCAGGTTCTGCACATCTTGGCGGCTCAAAATCTCATGGCAGTTCCGTTTCACCACTTCGGAAAGGTGCGTGACCAGCACCGACGAGGCATCCACCACCGTGTAACCGGCCAGTTCGGCGTTCTTGCGCTCCAGATCGGTGATCCAAGTCGCGGGCAGCTTGAACACCGGCTCGACCGTTGGCGCGCCCTTGAGCACAACCTTGCTGTTCGCGGCATTCATGGCGAGCCATTGGCCCGGCATCAATTCCCCCTCGGCAATCGGATTGCCTTTCAGCAAAAAGCGATATTGATTGGCGTCCAACTGCAGATTGTCCCGCAGACGAATCGGCGGCACGATCACGCCCATTTCCGACGCGAAAGTCTTGCGCACACCGGTCACGCGCTCGAGCAGGTCGCCGCCCTTGCGCGAATCCGCCAGGCTCACCAGGCCGTAACCCAGCTCGATTTGCAGCGCGTCCACATTGAGCAAATTCTCCAGCTTGTCGGCTGCGGGCGCGGCGGCATTCCCGGCGGCTTTGGGGTCATTGGAAGCCGTTGCGGCTGCGGCGGCTTTGTTGGCCACCTCCGCGCCTCTCAGGCTATACGCCAAAAACCCCGTCAATCCCGCCAGAAAAAAGAACGGTATGATCGGCAGTCCGGGCACCAAACCGAATATCACCAGCATCCCGGTCAAGATCGCCAGCACGCGCGGATAAGCCAGCAATTGCTTCGTCAATTCACGGCCAAGCTCTTCCTTGGCCGCCGCGCGCGTCACGAGAATGCCCGCCGCCGTCGAAGTGATCAGCGCGGGAATCTGCGACACCAGGCCGTCCCCGATTGAAAGCAGCGTGAAGCGCTGCAATGCCTCGCTCACGGTCATTCCCTTTTGCATGATGCCAATGGCAAAGCCGCCCAGCACGTTGATGAGCGTGATCAAAATAGCGGCAATCGCATCGCCGCGGACGAACTTGCTCGCGCCGTCCATCGCCCCGTAAAAATCCGCCTCCTGCTCCACCTTGCGCCGGCGCTGGCGGGCCTCGGTTTCATTGATGATTCCGGCGTTCAACTCCGCGTCAATCGCCATCTGCTTGCCCGGCATCGCGTCCAAGGTGAACCGCGCCGCGACTTCCGCGATGCGCCCTGCGCCCTTGGTGATGACGATGAAATTGATGAGGACGAGAATCAAAAAGATGACCAAGCCGACGACATAATTCCCGCGCACGACAAAGTTCCCGAACGCCTCAATGATGTGCCCCGCGTAACCATCGAGCAAAATCAGCCGTGTCGAGGCCACGTTCAGCGAAAGCCGGAACAGCGTTATGAACAACAGCAACGTCGGAAAACCGGTGAACTCAGCCGGCTCTTTGACATATAGAATGGAAAGCAAAATCAGGAGCGACAGCGCGATGCTGATGGCCAGGAAGCCGTCCAGGATGAACGGATGAATCGGCAGGATCATCAGCAGCACGGTGCCGAACAATCCCGCGACCAACAGGATGTCGCCGTTGCTGAACAAACGCGCCAAATTTGTTTTTTTTGCTTTCGTCTGTGCCATTTGCTTCTCGATTCGTTAAGAACTTTGTTCGCGGTAATACCGGTAGGCATTGACGCGATACACCCACGCCAGCACTTCGGCCACCGCCGTGTAGAGCTGAGCAGGAATCTCGCCACCCACCCGGCCATACTTGAACATCAACCGGGCAAGCGGCTTGTTTTCAACGATTGGCACCTGGTGTTCCTTGGCAATTTCACGGATGCGCTGGGCATTCAACCGGCTCCCTTTGGCGACAATTTTGGGCGCTTTCATCGTTTTCCGGTCATAGCGCAGCGCGATGGCAATGTGCGTCGGATTCACCAGAATCACATCAGCCTTAGGCACTTCCGCAAGCATCTTGCGCTTGGTATTGGCCTGGCGCTTGCGGCGCTGGCGCGCTTTGACCTGGGGATTGCCCTCGCTGCTCTTGGCTTCATCCTTTACCTCCTGCTTGGTCATCATCAAGTCCTGGTTTGTCCTCCAATATTGATACCCATAATCGGCCGCCGCCAACACCACGAACACCATGGCGACGCGGGTGATGATGCGGAAGGAAGATTCTGCCATGAACCGGGCAATTCTTGCCATGTCCACCGAGGAATGAAAAATCGGGTCCGCCAGGATGTTTCTCACCACGCCGTAGGTCAGCGCGATGATAAGCAAAAGTTTCAAGATGCCGATCCCTGTGGGCACAGCCGAGCGCATCGAGAAGATGCGTTGGAAATTGGTCGCGGGATTCAGCCGCTCCCAATTCAGGGCGAGCGCCTCGGGTGAGGTGCGAAAACGTGTTTGAATGCCGCCGGCGAACAACCCCGCGAGCATGGTCGCCGCTAAAATCGGCCAGACGCATTTCCCAAACACCAGCGCGCTGTTGATGGCATAGCCCTGCATGGCGGTCGCCGTCAGCGGCGTGTCGTGCAAATGGGTGAACACTGCGACCTGCGTATGGGCCATCAAACCCCACATTTCACTGCCGGAAAACATCAACGCCATCAGTGCGGCCATCAGCACGAACACTGTCTGCACCTCCGCGCTGCGCGCGAACTGGCCTTTATTGTGGGCCTCCTCGAGCCTTTTTGCTGAGGCTTGCTCTGTCTTCTCGCCGGCTTCGTCGCTCATGGCAATTTGTTCCGGTTCAACTTGAACTGAGCAATTGCGCCACGCTCAGCACGTCCTCGGGCAGCCGCCGCAGATAGTTGCTGATGTGTTGCGACATCAGTTGCAGGCTCAAGCCGAAGACGCCCAAACCGGCGAGCGTGCGGATGGTGAAGCTCTCGTGAAACACATTCATCTGCGGCACCGCGCGGCCCAGCACGGCGAAAACGAGCGACACGATGAACGAAACCGCCATCACGGGCGCGGCCAGTTGCAGCGCGATCACAAAAGTCTCGCTGGTGCGGCCGATGATGTTCGTCATGAAGATTTCCGGCAGATGCACTCCGCCCACCGGCAGGTAAAAATAGGTCTTCTGAAAGCCGACGAGCATCCAATGATGCAGGTCCAGGCTCAGCCAGATCATCGCCGCGAGGTAATACAAGACCGTGCCGGGGGCCTGCGTCTGCGCCCCGCTCATCGGATTCAGGCTCGGCGGCAGCGACAGGCCGATTTCCTGGCCGATGATCGCGCCAGCCATGTCGAGCGCGAAAAAAATCATGCGGCTGGCAAATCCAAACGCCAACCCCGCGCCCACCTCCACCGCCATCAAACCGACCCAGCCGATGAAATCACCCGGTTGCACTGCCAGCGCCGGCAAAGTCGGACTGACCAAAACCGCCATCAACGCCCCCAGGGCGAGCCGCAACTGGACGGGAAAATTCGCCGCGGAGAAAATGGGAAACACAGCCAGCATCGCGCTGACCCGCATGAAAACCAGCAGCCAGTTGATTAATTCGTTCATGGGGTTTCACCGCCCATCTCATTGCACCATCTGCGGCATTTTTTGAATCATGGCCGTCGTGAACTCCATCAGTGAACGCAGCAGCCATGGCATCAAAACAATCAACAGCCCCACAATCCCAAGAGCCTTGGGCACGAAGGTCAGCGTCTGTTCCTGGATGGATGTGACCGATTGAAACAGGCTGATGCCGAGCCCGATTACGAGCGCGGTCAGCAGGATCGGCGCGGCCAGCGTGACTGACTGGTAAATCAGGCTTTTGAGAATTTCTGCGGCGAATTCAGGATTCATAATCAGGTGCCAAAGCTTTGGACGATTGAACTGACAATCAGGTGCCAGCCGTCCACCAGCACGAACAAAAGGATTTTCAAGGGCAATGAAATCGTCATGGGCGGCATCATCATCATGCCCATGCTCATCAGCACGGTCGCCACGATCAGGTCAATCAGGATGAACGGGACGAATATGAGGAATCCCATTTGAAAAGCTGTGCGCAGTTCGCTGATGATGAAGCTTGGAATGACAATCTTAAGCGGCAATTTGGCCGCCGCCATCGGGCCGGTCTTGGCCAAGGCTACAAACAATTCCACATCCTTGGGCCGCGTCTGCTTGAGCATGAAATCGCGGATCGGGCCGGTGGCGCGTTCAATGGCCACCTCGCTGGTGATCTCTTTGGCGCGATAAGGCGCAAGCGCGTCGGTGTTGATCTTTTCCCACACCGGCGACATGATAAAAAAAGTCAGAAACAGCGACAGGCCGATGATGATCTGGTTGGAGGGCGTGCCCTGCAACGACAACGCCGACCGCACAAAGGAAAGCACGATCACTATGCGGGTGAAGCAGGTCATCAGCAGGATGATCGAAGGCGCCAGCGTCAGCAGCGTCATTATCGCCAGCACCTTGATCGCGCCGTCAACATCCTGCGGCTGGCCGCTGCCATTTACCCCATTCAGGCCGATGTTCAGGTTGAACGCGTTGTTGGTCTGCGCGTGCAGGCTGCCCACGCCAAAAATCAGAACTAAAAACAACAGGCAAATCAGTCCTAACCAACGGCGAGAACCGAGAGCAGCTTTCCCCAGTTCGATGTTCGATGTTCGATGCTCGATGCTCGATGTTTCCCGGTTCGCGGTCGGGCACTCCCCAGCACTCCGACACTCCAACATTCCCTTGTCGGTTCGCGTCTTCATGACTTCCGGTTCAGAACGTGTTGAAATGCCTCCGAAAAACTCATCTTGGGCGCAGCAGCAGGCACGGACTCTTTGGCGGTTTCTTCCGCCGCCGGCAGATGGCTCAGCAAAGTGATGCCCGCCGGCGAGGAGGCCAGCAGCATCCGCTGATCCTGGTAGCCGACCACATAGAGCGCCTGGCGCTGCCCCAGCGACTTCACCTCGATTAAATTCAATTTGGCTCCCCCGCCCTTCTTGATGGCGAAGCGTTGCCAGTTGCGGAACAGCCAGACCCCGCCCAGAAAAATCGCTATCACCAAGACCAACGCGCCAAAAACGCGCACCACCGAGGCTCCCGTTTCCGGCAACGCGGCTGTGCTTGGTCCGACGAAAATATTGGTCGCCACCGCCGGTTCGGCCGAAGCGTTTAATCCGGCACCGCAGAAAATGATGAAGAATGCCGCAACCACCCAGGCGTAAACGGAGTACTGATCCGGGATGAGGCGGTGTTCCACCCCATCCCCGACCATGTCGTAACGAGCTGGCGATCCCGCTTGCGCGGTCGCTATACTCAAAATGTTGGCATGCTCGTTCACGGATTGGCTCCGCAAAGTTCGGTGATTCTGATGCCGTAAGCATCATCCACCACTACCACCTCGCCGCGGGCGATGCGTTTGTGGTTCACATAAAGATCCACGGGCGCCGAAGACAGGCGATCCAACTTGACGACTGAGCCGGTGTTCAGTTGCAGCACATCGCGCATCGCCAACTGGCATGCGCCGAGTTCCGCCGTCAGCTTCACGCGGACGTCCAGCAGCATTTCCAGGTTCGGGAGATTGGTTGCGGTTGCTTCCATGATATTATTGGATTGCCAGCTCTGTGATGTAAATTTCCTGCACCACCGGCCCGCCGAGGGCGTTGTTGAAAACCGTCATCAGTTCGGCGCGGATCACATTGCGCGCGCCCGGTTTTTCCAGGTCAGAAATGGTCTTGCTGCTGAGGGTTCCTGTCGCCAAGTCCATGAGCTGGTCCTTGTTGTCCTCAATCTTGCTTTTGAAATCGGGGATGTTGCCCACCAGTGTCACGCTGGTCATCAAATAACGCGTGCCCATCGTGCCGGAGACATTGACCAGCATTTTGCTCAGGGCCACGGTCACCTTGGCCTTGCCGCCCGCGGTTTTGCCGCCTTCCTTGCTTTCGCCCGGAGCAGCCGCTGCGGTCGCCGACTCGGCGGCGGAACCGGATTGGGCGGCTGGTGACATGGCCTGCTGGAGTTTTGGCAGCAACACAAACTTGGTCGTGGCAAAAGCGAGGGCCGGCATTGTGATGACCGCCGCGATCAGCGGCAGCCATGCCTTGAACCCGCCGCTGGACGGCTTGGAAGCCGCCTTTTCCGCGGCTTCGCCGTTTTCGGCGCCCTTCGCTTCTTCGCGGCCGGCACGACCGGCTTCCGCTGTGTTGGTTGCCATATAAAACTAAACTTCAACGATTAACGGATCATGTTCACCACAGTTTGCAGCACTTCGTTGCTGGCCGTGATGATTTTTGAATTCGCCTCGAACGCCCGCTGGGCGGTGATGAGGTTGGCCATCTCGCCGGAGAGATCCACGTTGGATAATTCCACCGCTCCCGATTGGATGGTCCCCAGGCCGTTCGTGCCGGCTGCGGAGATGGTGGACAATCCGCCCGCCGCCGCCATGTTCGAATAAAGATTATTGCCCTCGTTTGTCAGGTTTTGCGGGGCCGCAAAGTTCTGCATCAGCACCTGCCCGCGCACGAACGAGCTGCCGTCGGAAAGTTTCACATTCACCTTGCCCTGGCCGTCAATCGAGTAGCCGGTCACGCCCAGGCCGGCGGTCGGGGCGCCAGTATTGTCAATCTTGATGTCGCCCAGGGTGGACAACCCGGCATCGGAATACCCCTGCACCCGTTCGCCGGTGTCGGTGACGAGATAGCCTTGGGGATCCACGGTGAAAGCGCCTGCGCGCGTGGCATAATCGGTGTTCGTCACGGTGTCGCGCACCATGAAAAAGCCGTTGCCGGAAACCGCGAGGTTGCTGGCCACGCCGTCGGCACTGAGCGCGCCCTGCGACCAGTTGTTGTTGATGCCGGTGATCGTGACGCCGGTGCCGACCTGCACCGAATCCGCGCCGCTGGTGGTGGAGGAACCGCCGCTGGGCGAGCGCAGGGTGTTGCTGAACGCATCGGCGAAATTCACCGTCGCGGCCTTGTAGCCTGTCGTGTTGATGTTGGCGATGTTGTTGCCGATGACGTCCATTTCCTGCTGGAAGTTTTCCAAGCCGCTGACGCCTGAGGTTAAGGAACTGAGCATAATTTGATTTGGGTTTAAGGGTTAATTTTGTTCAAGGAGTTGAAATCGGTTGCGGGGCCGGAGTTGGCGCAATGGCGGTAATCTGATTCATGCTGTAAAGCTGGCCATTGATGAGAAGCTGGGGCTGGCCGGAGGTGATCTGGATGGCGCTTACCACGCCGACGTCCTGCTGGGTGGTGTCCGTGGACGAATTTACAATCACGGTGCGGCCGATGAGCGAATTGGCCTGCAGCGCCTGCATATCATTGGTCATGGTCTGCGATTGCTGCAAGGCGCTGAACTGCGCCAGTTGCGCGGCAAACGCCGTGTCGCTCTGCGGATTCATCGGGTCCTGCGAGGTCATCTGCGTGACGAGCAGTTTCAGAAAATCTGCCTGGTTCAACGACTGGCCCCCGGTCGCATTTTGCGAAGGACCAGTCGCGCCGGTGGTAGGTATGGAGGATACGGGCATATTTTATCAGGCCCACGATTCCCAGCCTTGGCGGGAACGGGAAACAGTTTTGGTTTTGGGTTGGGTGACGGCATCCGTCCCGCCTGCGGCGGTGGACAACGGAAGTTCTTCGCGCAAGTCGGGCGTCTGCCGGCCGGGGTGCTGCGATGATT
>JAQGPB010000588.1 GCA_028293265.1 Pedosphaera sp.
CGAGATCGTCCGGCACCGGCTTGATCGTGAAGCGTGCGCGGGGCAGGTAACCGAAGTATTGCGGCACTTTCCCAGCCCGGCCTAAAGCTGCGCCGGTCCTTGAAAAGAGATTAATTCAAAGCGGACCAGGGCGTTCAAATTTTATTGAAAAAAACGCTTGTGAAATTTTTCACGATGAGGCAACTTTTTCGGGCTTTCAGGCATAAAGTAGGGTTTAACAGGGTACGGGTGTCCCCGGAATCATAATAAAATTTTGGTCGCAATGCGTTTTGTAAAAGCCATTCTAATATTAATGCTCGCCTGCGCCCCCCTCGCGGGTTGGAGTGCGGAACCCAACGCGGTGACGGCTGAGGCCGCAGCCCACGAGGAGCATGCTATTCCATCTAGTGCCGTGGATATTGGGCATATAGGTGGGTTTCCCATCACCAACTCCATGGTTGTCACCTGGGTGGTGGCGTTGGGGTTGATCATTTTCGCGCAACTCGCCACGCGGAGGATGCAGGCCGTCCCTTCGGGAGTGCAAAATTTCTGGGAGTGGCTCGTGGAAAGCCTTTACAATTTCTTGGAAGGGATCATCGGGCATAAGCTGGTGCAGAAAACCTTCTGGTTTTTCGCGACCATTTTCATCTTCATTTTGTTTGCGAATTGGTTTGGTCTGATTCCAGGCGTGGGAACGATTGGGTGGGGGCATAAGACGGCGAATGGCTTCGAGGTCACTGACCCCTGGTTGCGCGGGGTGAATGCCGATCTTAACATGACCCTCGCCATGGCCAGCATTTTCTTCGTTTGCTGGATTATTTGGGCCTTGCAAGCCAATGGTCCGGTGGGATTTTTGCTCCATTTGTTCGCGCCCAAAGGGCAGACTACTGGTTTGCTGAAGGTGTTGATGGTCTTTGTTTTCCTGGCAGTGGGCATATTGGAAGTGGTTTCAATACTCTTCCGCCCAGTGTCCTTGAGTTTTCGTCTTTACGGCAACATTTTTGCAGGTGAAAACATGCTGGAAGCGATGTCCAACCTGGTTCCCGGGCTGGGCTGGCTGATTCCAATCCCGTTTTATTTCATGGAACTGCTCGTTGGTCTTGTTCAAGCCCTCGTGTTCATGCTGCTGACGGCGGTGTTTACGCTGTTGATCATGCCGCACGACGAAGGGCACGAAAAGGCGCATCATTAAACCCTGAGAATTTCAGCGGCTTGACCGTGTTCAATCGCGGGAGCCGTTGAGCAACAAGAAAAGGAAAACATATGTTAATGCCCATGTTGGCAGAAATGACAGGTAACATTCACGTCGGTCTGGCAGCGCTCGGTGCAGCCATCGGCGTGGGTCTGATTGGAGCAAAAGCTTCGGAAGCGGTGGGACGGAATCCCGGCGCTGCAACTCCGATTCTGGTGCAGTCCATTTTGGCCATCGCGTTTGCGGAAGGTATCGTGTTCTTCGCGATATTTCTGGCGACCAAAGCCTGGCCGGCCGTTCAGGCCGCCGCAGCCGTAGCCCATTGATGTATTAATTGGCGAGTAAAGTCAGGCACGGAGCCACAATTCTGTGCCTGACCCTTGATAAAATTATGAACCATGTCTTTTTAGCCAGTATCACTTCCGATCTGTCCGACGCTGCACAGAGCACGGCCAAGGAGTTTGGTGTAGATTTGCATCATTTTATCCCCCAGGTCATCAGCTTCATAATTGTGGCGACTTTGCTTTATTTTTTCGCTTACAAGCGAGTCCTCGGGGTGTTGGAAGAGCGCCGCGTGCGCATCGCGGATGGGTTGGCGAATGCCGACAAGATCAAGGCCGAATTGGCCCGCACGGAAGCATCCCGCCTTGAAGTTTTGAACCAGGCCAATGCGCAGGCGAACAAATTGATCGAGGAAGCCCGCGCCGCCGCCGCCCGCGTGCAGGAGCAGGAAACCCAGAAAGCCATCGCCGCCGCCGAACAGATCATCGCCAAGGCGCGCGAAGCCGCCGCCCAGGACCATGCGCGCATGTTGACGGAACTTCGCCGCGAAGTTGGCCGGCTCGTCGTGGATACGACCAGCAAAGTCACCGGCAAAGTCCTAACGCCGGAAGATCAGAAACGGCTGGCTGACGAAACCAGCCGCCAATTGGCCGCTTGATGTTTTGATTTTGGTTGAATGAAAATTTCCAAACAGGCCCGTCGCGACGCCAAGCAACTGTTCCGCAACTGCCTTGCCAACGGGTTGCTGGACGAGAACCGCGTGCGCCAGACGGTGCAGGCGGTCATTGACAAAAAGCCGCGTGGATATGTTGGCATTCTTTCGCAGTTTGAGCGGTTGGTGAAGCTGGACCTGGCCCGGCGTTCGGCCAGGGTAGAAAGCGCCAGCGTTCTCACGCCCGACCAGCAAGCCACCGTGCAAGCCGATCTCGCCCGCAGATACGGGCAGGGGTTGAACGTCACCTATGCGCAGAATCCGGCGTTGCTGGGCGGTTTGCGCATCCAGGTGGGCAGCGATGTTTATGACGGCAGCGTGCGCGCACGCCTGGAGAGTTTGCGCGAGGCATTTTAAACTGAAAATTGATTGACTGACCTATGAGTAACTTACTGCAAGAAATCGAAGCCCAAATCAGCGGCGTCAAAACCTCGGTCGCCCGCCAGAACGTGGGCGTCGTCCGCGAAATCGGCGACGGCGTGGCCAAGATCGAAGGCCTGACCGACACCATGCTCAATGAGATGTTGGACTTCGGCAACGGTGTCACTGGCCTGGCCTTGAACCTCGAAGAAACTGAGGTCGGCGCCATCATTCTGGGCGATTACACCGGCGTCGCGGAAGGCCAGGAAGTCCGCACCACCGGCAAGCTTTTGCAGGTTCCCGTTGGCAAAGGCCTGCTTGGCCGCGTGGTCAATTCTTTGGGGCAGCCGATTGATGGCAAAGGTCCCATCAAGAGCGACGTCAATTACCCCGTCGAAAAAATCGCTCCCGGCATCATTAAACGCCGCTCAGTCAGCCAACCCGTGCAAACCGGCATCATGGCCGTGGACGCGATGATCCCCATCGGACGCGGCCAGCGCGAGTTGATCATCGGCGACCGTTCCACCGGCAAGACAACTATTGGCGTGGACACGATGATCAGCCAGGCTCGTTTGAACAAGGCGGCGGAAGCGGCGGGGGAGAAGGATTTCCGGCCTATTTACAGCATTTATGTCGCGGTCGGCCAGAAGCAGTCAAACGTGGCCCGCGTGATCAACGTGCTCGAAGAAGCGGGCGCGATGCCTTACACCATTGTCGTTGTCGCGGCGGCTTCCGATTCCGCGACGAACCAATATCTCGCTC
>JAQGPB010000003.1 GCA_028293265.1 Pedosphaera sp.
GATCCGCTGGTCCTCACCGTAGCTGCGGTGAACAGCGGTGAGCTGCACGAAAAGTACCGCCTCCTGGAACTTGCGGTGAAGGGCTTCGAGCAATCCAAACACCGGGCCTACCCAAAATTTTACGCCCTGGTGCTCCTTGCAGGCGAATCCAGGGACCCTGCGCGATTGGTGGAACTGGACCACATGGCGTTGATGCGGTTCGAGGAGGGATTCAAGGATGGCAGTTTTGCTCCCATGGATCAGGCGGAGATCGCGGAAATTCTGGTGCATAATTGGGGCCGCGGGCTGTTCGATAGAAATCCTGCGATGATTTTTCCCATCGTGAAGCGTGCCGGAAAGAATTTCGAATGGCTGGCGCTGGTCTTGGAAGGCGAATATCACATCAAGCAAGCGTGGCAAGCCCGGGGGAGCGGCTACGTGAACACTGTCACGCAGCAGGGTTGGAAGCAATTTAGCGATGAGATGGCCGCCGCGCGCAATAATCTCACCAAGGCCTCCGATTTGCGGCCGGAACTGCCGCTGGCGCCCGCCCGCATGATCTATGTCTGCCTGGGTGATTCGGACATCACCGAGATGCGCCTGTGGTTCGACCGGGCGGTGGGCGCGCAGATTGATTATGCGAGCGCGTGGTCGGATTTGCGATGGGGCATGCGGCCACGCTGGTATGGCGACGAAGACGCGATGCTTGCCTTGGGTGTCACGGCGGTGAACACCGGCCGCTTTGACACGGATGTGCCGCGCATGTTCTATGACGCCGTCACGGACGTGGAATCAGAGATGAAATTGCAACCCGGCGAGCACATCTACGGACGCGAAGATGTCTGGCCGCATTTGCAGCGATTGTATGAAGGTTATATTTCAGCGACGGCGGAGAAATGGCCGTCCTCCTCCCAAGGCTGGCGCTCCACCTACGCGGTGATGGCGTATTATGCGCAGGAATACGACATCTGCCGGGCGCAATTCGACGCGCTGAACTGGCAGCCGCAGTATGACAATTTCGGGGGTTGGGACATAGATTTAAGCCTCTTGCCGGAGGAAATCGCCGCGCGCACCGGGCCGGTGGGCGCCACCGTGGCGCGCGCGGAATCGAGCCGGGAGAGCGGGGACGTGACCGCGTCCCTGGCGCTTTACCGGGATTTGAATGGGTCAACCAATGCGGATTCGCGGTCCCGCGAATTCATCCGTTGCCGGCTTGCCTCGCTCGAACAGGAACAGCGTTTGCAAAAAGGCGAATGGATTGATTTGCAGCCCAAGGACGAACACGATCCCAACTGGGTGTTCTCGCGGGGCAAGGCGCGCGTCCTGCCCGATGGCGCGCTCGAGGTGGAGTCCGGCCCGGAGGGGCATCTGTTTTACTCGCGGGTGCGCGTCGGCCCGCAGTTTGAGGTGAAGGGGGAATTCGAAGTGGTGCGCTCCTCCACCCATGATTTTCAAGCCGGCCTCGTGATGGGCCTGCCCGACTTCAAGGGCTATTACTGGAATTCTTTCCGCATGAAGCGGAACGACACTGAAGGCCGCGTGGCCAGCTTCGCCTATGGCTGGGGCCGGCAGGAAGTTTCCCGCCGGGTCTCCTCCTTGCAGAATGATCGCAATACGTTTGATTTCAAGCTGGAGGATTCCAAGGCGACGGCCTCGCTCAATGGCAAACCAGTCATCGAGAACGCCGCCCAACCGCGGGCGCTGCGCCTGAACGATGACGCCTATCTGCTCGGCCTGGGCGCCTTCAACGACGTGAACGATACCGTGATTCGTTATCGCAACGTGCAGGTCCGCCGGATTACCCCGGCGACGAAGGACCCGAAGCAGCCATGATCACCGGCTATTCAAAGTCGTAAACGACGACTTTCTTGCAAGAGGGCTTGAAAACCTTCTCGACGAATTCGATGTGCCTGGGATGCACCTGATAATCGTCCTGCGCCTGTTTGCTCGGGAAAATCAGATTGAGCGCGACCTGGTAGGTCTGGTCCACCACCGGCCGGTGGCTCGTGGCCATCTTGCCGATGTGAAAATTCAGTACGCCCGGAATGGGGCGCAAATACTTTTCCGCGCCGGCAATCAATTCATCGGCGGCCTTGGGATTGGCGGGATCGGTCCAGAAAATGACGACGTGGGAGAACATAAGGATTTCGTTTAAGGTTTAAGATTCATCGGACAGCTTTTGGGGAAGTATGGGCACACCGAGCTTTTTTGCAACAGGATCATTGGTTGCGGCCCCTATCAATGAGTTGCCGATAAGAAACCTTCCCCAGACCTTTGGGATTCAAGGGGTGAGCGGTCCGAAAGTCGCTCATCTGCTGGAAAAGAGCCGCCAGTTCCACCCGGCTTGGCTTTTTGAAGGGCACGAGTCTGGCCACGGGTTTTGCGTATCTGGTGATTGTAATCTCCGCGCCTTCGCTCACACGTTTCAAAAGTTCCGAGAATCTGGTTTTGGCCTCGAAGGCCTCGACGGTCATTGTCTTGCTCATAGTGCCTTTTCTTTAAAACCACCAGCCTCAGAGCAGACTATTATAAAAGCAGAAATGGGTCGAACGTTTTTGGCGGGATCGGCACGCAAAATGACGCCGCGTTTGGTTTCTCGAGTATTTTATCTCCCATCCAGTCGTCTCGCATCGTTTGGACCGATCAAGGCGCGGCAATGCTCACCAAGCCTTGATGCCAAACAAAACAGCCGGGGCAGGTCATACCCCGGCTGTTTCCCCAATTCAAAGCCCTCAACCCTCAATCATTGCCCGTATTATGATTGGCGTTTCTCGGCTTTCACTGTGGCATCCAAGTCTTCGGCCATTTTCAGATGGTCTTGGAGCGTCGGGAGCGTGTTGGCGGCGAACGCCTTCAGATCGGTGTCGGTGGACTTGTCGGCGGCCTTCTGGAATTCCTTCACATCCTTCTTATGGTCTCTGACCATGTGATCCATGTAGGCTTTGTCGAAGTCAACTCCGGTAAGTTTCTCCAGCCGGTCCATCTCCCGTTGTTCCGAAGAGGAAGTCTCGGTGGGGACGGTCACGCCTTTTTGGGTCAGAATCTGGCCTAATTGCTGATTGGCCTTGGTATGGTCCTGGATCATGCGCTGGGCGAATTGCCGCACGGCAGGATCAGTGGCTTTTTGCGAAGCAAGTTGCGCCAAGGCAATCTCGGACTCGTTTGCCCGGGTGGCGGCAACGGCGAATTTATAGTCAGCGCTGGAAAGCTGACCGCGATTTTCGTTGGCAGCGCGCGCGGGGGTCAGGCCGACCTGCGCAAATAAACAGCAAACTGCCAA
>JAQGPB010000632.1 GCA_028293265.1 Pedosphaera sp.
GCGCATGGTCGAATCGGGCAAGGATGTTTTTGTGCTGCTGGATTCCATCACCCGCGTGGCCCGCGCTTACAACAGCGTGCATGGCGGCAGCGGACGCACGATGACCGGCGGCGTGGACGCGCGCGCCTTGGAAATTCCGCGCAAGATGTTTGCCTCTGCCCGCAAAATCGAAGAAGGCGGTTCACTGACCATTCTGGCCACCGCGCTCGTTGACACCGGTTCCCGCATGGATGAACTGATCTTCCAGGAATTCAAAGGCACCGGCAACATGGAGCTGGTGCTGGACCGCAAATTGTCCGACCGCCGTTTGTTCCCGGCCATTGACATCCCCAAGAGCGGGACGCGCAAGGAAGAGAAACTTTTCCCGGCCAAGCAGATCGAAGCCATCCGCAAATTGCGCCGCACGATGGTGGACCTGAATCCCGTCGAAGCGATGGAAACCTTGCTCGCCGCGCTCAAGAAGCACAAGACGAACGAAGAGCTGCTTTCCAGGCTGTCAGTTTAAACGGCCCGCCGACCGGGCCTGCATGAAAGCGAGCGCGCCACCCCCGCACACGCCGTTTGCCCGTCCGCCCTTTGAGCGGATGATGCGGATCCATCAGGCCATCCAAACCGGCAAATATCCCAATGCCGCCCTGCTGGCGCGGGAGATGGAGGTCAGCACCAAGTCCATCTACCGCGACTTGGATTTCATGCGCGACCGGATGGATTTGCCCTTGGAATATGATGAGTCGCGCAAGGGGTTTTTTTATAACGGCACGGTCGGCGCCTTTCCCACGTTGCAGATCACGGAAGGTGAGTTGTTTGCGCTGCTGGTGGCGGAAAAGGCGCTCCAGCAATATCGCGGCACCAATTTTGAAAAACCCCTCATCAGCGCCTTCAAGAAAATGTCCGCTTCACTGCCGGACACCATTTCGCTGAACATGGCGGATTGGGAGCAGACCATCTCCTTCCGCACCCGCGCCGAACCGATTCTCAACCTCGAGATTTTCGCTGTGCTGGGCAAGGCCACCGCGCAGCGCCACCAGCTCGAAATCTCCTATCGCAAGCCCGGCCAGCGCCAGCCGGAGACGCGCGTGATTGACCCTTACCACTTTGCCAACATCAACGGCGAATGGTTCCTGTACGCGTTTGACCATCTTCGCAAGGACATCCGGACCTTTGTGCCCGCGCGCGTCAAGGCGATCAAGCTGACCGGCAATACTTTTCCCAAGCCGCATAAGTTTTCGCTGGAAAAACGGCTGCGCGACAGCTTCGGCGTCGTTTCCGCCCAGGGCGAATTCCAGGTGGTGATCCGCTTCAACGAAATGGTCGCGGATTACATCCGGGAAAAACGCTGGCACGATTCGCAGCAGCTCAAGGAATTGAAGGATGGCGGAGTGGAATTGCATTTCAAGCTGTCCAGCCTGCAGGAAATTGAACGCTGGATCCTGAGCTGGGGCGGCAACGCCGTGATCATCAAACCGCCGGAACTCGCCGCGATGGTCAGGAAATCCGCGGAGAATATTCTCAAGCAGCAGGGGTGAACTCCGGCATCTGCGGCTGCATATCGTCAATGATCAAACTCGGCCACCGCTGCCTGTCATCGAATGCTTCGCCATACTTCGGGCATCTCTCCATCACTCCATTTTTCCACACTCCAATTCCTGCATTGCCCTTTCCTAAAACAAGCCTACATTGCCAACCATGATTCCCTTGGAAGACAACTTTAATGACATAATCGGCAAAGCCCAGCGCGGGCTCAAGCTGACCGATGAGCAACTCGCACAAAGGGCTGGTGTCAAAGCCGCGGACATTGCGAATGCCAAAGACGGCAAATTTGATGAGGCGGTCGTCGCCAAGCTCGCCCCGGCGCTGAATCTCGGGGCCAATTCGCTCGTTGCGCTGGGAAAAAAATCGTGGCATCCCCGTGATCCCGGTACCGTGCCCGGTTTAGCGATGTTCACCACCACTTACGGCGACATGACGGTGAATTCATTTTTGGTCTGGGACCCGAAAAGCAAATCGGCTGTCTTCTTTGACACGGGTGACGATGCTTCCCCAATGCTCAAGACAGTGAAGGAAGATGATTTGAAACCCGAACTGATACTCTTGACTCATACCCATCCCGACCATATCGCCGATCTGGCAAAATTGAAATCCGCGACCCACGCAAAAGCATGGGTGTGTGAACTGGAGGCGATTGGTGGCGCGGAATCATTCGCGGCCGGAAAGAAATTTACCTTGGGCGCTTTGCAGATTGAAACTCGCCAAACCAGCGGCCACTCACGCGGCGGCATCACGTATGTCATCTCCGGCTTATTGCGACCGGTCGCGGTGGTGGGGGATTCAATTTTCGCCAGTTCAATGGGCGGCGGCGCGGTTTCCTATGAAGATGCGCTCCGCAACAATCGGCAGCAGATTCTTACTTTGCCGGATGAAACGATTCTATGTCCCGGCCATGGGCCATTGACCACGGTCGGCGAAGAAAAGGCGCACAACCCGTTCTTCACCTGACCGCCGGAGCGGTGATGATCAAATCGCCGCGCTCGGCATCCAGCGTCACGCGTCCGCCTACGGGCAGGGTGGCATTGTGAGGAACGTGACCGAATGGCAGACCGCTGACGACCGGCACTTTCAGCGGGCCGAGTCTGTCCTTCAGAACATCATCCAAACTTTGGCGAAATTCGCCGGCAGTGTGGGCTTTCGGATCGTGGCAATTTTCACAGACGCCAACCGCGACACCGGCGACTTGTTGCAGCACTCCGGCGTTGAGCAAATGGGTCAGGCTCCGGTCGAAGCGATAAGGCTTCTCATCCACGTCCTCCAAAAATAAGATTTTATTGCGGAACGACGGCCGAAAAGGCGTGCCAATCAGGGTGGTGAGCAAGGTGATATTTCCGCCGATCAATTCGCCTGAAGCCTTCCCGCGCCTCACGATGGAAACTGTCTTGCCATCATAGCCGCTGCAGATCGAACCGGCGGCAACCGGTTGAGTCAGGATTCGCAACCAGCTTTGCCGCGAAAATTCAGGTGAATCCGGGTCGGCGAAATGCGACGCCGTCATCGGGCCGTGAAAGGAAAGCAAATTGGATTTTTTCAGGAACGCACAATGCAGTGCGGTGATGTCGCTGAAACCGGCGAACACCTTCGGGTTTTGCCGGATGATATTGTAATCGAGCAAAGGCAGAAGCCGCGGGGTGCCATAACCGCCGCGCAGGCAGACAATTCCCTTCACCTTGCGGTCGCCGAACATTTGCATGATATCCGCGGCGCGTTCGCGATCTTGTCCCGCGAGAAAGCCCCAGCGTTTTCGGGCATGACGCCCCAGCTTCACCTTGAAGCCCATCTCTTCGAGCGCGGTGATGGAGGCGTCAACTGCTTTTGGATCGGGCGGGGCGCTGGCGGGACAAATGAGGCCGAGCAGATCTCCGGGGTGCAGACGTTCGGGCAGGGCAGGCATGGGTTTCAGTGGGTTTGGGTTTTGCTTGAGGACAAACGGGAGGGCAATTTATTTTTCCTGCGTCCGCAAGGGAATCAATTCAGCCTGCGTTCGACTGAAGGTGCGGTCCACTTCCTGCGCGAGACGGGCGGCGCTCTCCTCGTTGCCGGAGTGCGCCATTTCCTCGAGCTTTTGGCAAAGTTCGGCGATGCGAAGCGCGCCCAGATTCATGCTCATGCTTTTGAGCGCATGGGCATGAAAGGCCATTTTGAGCGGGTCGGCCAGGAATTGGTTGATTTGACTGATGCGCTCCGGGGCGCTGTCAAGAAACAGAGTAATCAGTTCGTTGAGCATGTTGGTCCCGTCCGCTTCCATGGCGCGCAGTTCCTCGATGAGCGAATGGTCGAGCAGGTCACCCGTGATGCCTTGTTGCGTGAAAAAGGCGGTGTCCGAGCGTTTGGTGATCCGCGTTGCCCACCGTTCGAGCGCAGCCTGCAATTCGCCGATGCGGACTGGTTTGGAAACGTAATCATCCATGCCGGCTTCAAGGCATTTCTCGCGGTCGCCAAGCAACGCATTGCCGGTCATGGCGATAATCCGCGGGCGTTTCGGTTCGGGCCAGCGCTGGCAGATGGTGCGGGCGGCCTCCAGACCGTCCATTTCGGGCATTTGCACATCGAGCAGCAGGATGTCATAGACTTTTTGTTCGAGCGCCTTGATTACTTCGAGACCGTTGTTGGCGACGTCTGCGCGGTAGCCCAGCTTCTGCAACACACTCAAACCGACTTTCTGGTTGATGGGGTTGTCGTCCGCGA
>JAQGPB010000649.1 GCA_028293265.1 Pedosphaera sp.
GCTCGGTGTCGGTGGTGGACCTGAAAAGCGGCAAAGTGACCGTAGAAATTTTGACCGGGCTTCACGCGAGCGCGCTGTTGCTGGCTCCGAACCAGCGCCACTTGTTTGTGGCGAATGCGGGCAGCGACACGGTTTCGGTGCTGGACACCCGCACCCTGAAAGTGGTTGAGACGATAGATGTCAAATTTCAGAAAGAGGATTTGTTCGGCGCTGCGCCAAATGCGTTGGCGATGGATGCCGCTGGAAAGACGCTGTATGTTTGCAATGGGACGCAAAATGCCGTGGCCGTGGTTGCCTTCAAACCAGGCAAGTCCAAATTGACCGGCTTGATCCCCACGGGCTGGTATCCGGGCGCAATTGTCTTCGATTCGCGGCGGCATCAGCTCGACGTGGCGAACATCAAAGGCACGCTTCCGGACCGAAGCTACCAACCTGGCAGGCGCGGCTACAATTCCCATCAACACTTGGGAACAGTGTCGCTCATAGCGCTGCCTGAAGCCGCTCAGCTCAAGGAGTACACAGCCAGTGTGCTGAGGAACTATCGGCGCGCGCTGTTTGAGGAAGTGTTTCAACCCGCCAGGACGGACGCCAAGCCGGTGCCCGTGCCCGAACGCATCGGGGAGCCTTCGGTGTTCAAGCACATTGTTTATCTCGTGAAGGAAAACCGGAGTTATGACCAGGTTTTGGGGGACGTCAAGGAGGGCAACGGAGACAAGCAGTTGTGTGTTTTTGGCGAGCACGTGACGCCGAACCAGCACAAAATGGTGCGTGAATTTACACTGATGGACAACATGTACTGTTCTGGCATTTTGAGCGCGGACGGACATCAATGGGCGACCACGGGCATTGCGACAGATTACATGGAAAAATCGTTTGCTGATTTTCCACGCAGCTATCCGGACATGCAGGAAGAAGGCGACCTGGACGCGATGGCCTACGCGCCGAGCGGTTTCATCTGGGATGACGCGCTGGCCCATGGCAAGACCGTGCGGGATTCCGGCGAAAGCAGCGAGGCGGTGACGCGTTGGAAAGATCCGGCGAACAAGAAGCCGCTGAAATTTTCGGATTATTACCACGATTTCGTGAATCACACCGGGCTGATCGTCTATAGCAACTATCCAGGCGTGGCTTCGCTGCAGCCGTACATCATGACGAATACGGTGGGATGGCTCATGGCGGTTCCGGATGTTTACCGGGCGGCGCAGTTCATCAGCGAGCTGAAGGAATTTGATGCAAAAGGCGATTTGCCGAATCTTTGCATCATCTGCCTGCCCGACGATCATACTTCCGGCACTGACCCCGGCCAGCCAACTCCGGCGGCGCAAGTGGCCGACAATGATCTGGCGTTCGGCCAGATTGTGGAGGCCATCAGCCACAGCAAATTTTGGAGGGACACCTGCATTTTCGCCATCGAGGATGATCCGCAGGCGGGGTGGGACCACGTGAGCGGGTATCGCACGACTGGGTATGTCATCAGCCCGTACACGAAGCGCCACGCGGTGGTGAGGGTGAACTACAACCAAATCGGCATTCTCAGGACGATGGAGCTGATGCTTGGGCTTCCGCCGATGAACCAAATGGATGCGTCCGCCAAACCGATGTTCGAATGTTTCACTGAAACGCCTGACTTTACGCCGTTTGACAGCGTGACGAACAATGTTCCGCTGGACCGGATGAATTCGCGGCTTGCGGAAATCCATGATCGCGATCAACTGCGTGATGCTTTGGTTTCATCGCGGTTGCCGCTGGCCAAGCCCGACCAATGTCCGGAAGCTGTGCTCAACAAGATAATCTGGCACGCACAGATGGGCTTCAAAGAGCCCTATCCCGCGTGGGCGATAACCGAGGCCGATGATGATTAGCGGGATTACCGTTAGTTAAATAAGGAAAATGGCGGCTTGGATCGAAACGAGACTCTTTTTCCGCCGCATCGGGGGTGGTGGCGTGCCCTTCTCCAGGCGCAATTCGATTCTTTCAAATACATCATCGAGCTCGGACATATTGTTGATGATAAAGTGCGCCCCCGCATCGGAGAATTGTTTGCGGGCCTTGTGCAAAAGGAGATTACGTTGCCGTGGCGGGAGCGCATCGAGTTCCGCCTTTTTACGGCCGATCAAACTGCTGCTTTCAACCACCCCGACGGCCCAGGCCCCGGCATTGATCGCCTCGCAGATATCGGCCGTGGTATCGCCTACTTTCACGACTGCGGCCGGCGGATATACTCCAAGTTCTTCCATGTTTTTAAAAATCATCCAAGGCCAGGGACGTCCCTGCGGGACCTGATCCGAGGCGACCCACGTATCGGGCATGAAGCCTTTGCAACGGGCAGTTGGCACCAGGCGTTCCATCATTGGAGTGGTGTAGCCGGTGCAAGAGCCGACTTTCAAGCCGCGGCTCCGGCCGGCGGCGACAGCTTCGATGAGATGCGGGGTCGGCGTGGAAAAATCATGGACGGTTTCGATGAGCATTTTCTCGGCCTGTTTATAAAGGCGGTCAACGTCGGCGGCTTGCGGCATGCGCTGGTTGGCGGCCTGCCATTTGCTCTGGATGTCCGGGAGCACCAACAGCGCCTCGATGTGCTCGCGTTTGCGCAAGCCCATGAAACGATGGATGTCCTCGGCATCCACAGACACGCCCCGCGCGGCAAAGGCTGCCTGGAAGGCATTGATGGGACAGAGGGAGCCAAAATCCACCGCAGTTCCGGCCCAGTCAAAGATGACGGCTTTAAGATGCATGGCGCAAATCTTACGCCGAGCTTTGGGCCAGTTCAATGCCCTCTTGAGGGCAACCGCGCACGGGTGTTTTAACGCCCAAGATATTTCATCAGGGCCTTGGTGCGGGAATGTGCGCCGAACTTGGTGTCGATGTTTTTCACGTGGTTATGAACCGTGAGTGTGCTGATGCGGAGCATGGTGGCCACTTCCTTTTCACTGAGGCCCTTGGTGAGGGCCGGCAAAACATCGTGTTCGCGCGGGGTCAGCTTGGTGGATGCGTCTTCGGCATCCTCCTCGGTTTGCCCGGCGAAAAGGGATTGAAAATAGCGCTGGATTTCGCGCTCAAGCAGGGCGCACGGCCGGCGGGGCTGGTTGGCCAATGATTGGATTGGCTCGAACAAGCGGCCCGGCCGACGGCAGCAAAGGAAATATCCGGATTTCACGCCGGTCACCAAATGAAAAATATAATTGCTCTCCTCGTAGATGCCGAAGCCAAAAGTATTGAGCGCGGGCAGATGTTTGCGAATCCATTCCAGCGGCGCGCCGCCGGGTTGTTCCATCAATTTGCGGCTTGCAAGCAGGAGATCGGCCCGGTCGAGATGCGTCGAGTCCAGTGCTTCAGAAATCGAAGCGAACTCTCCCGCGCAAAAGAATCCCGGCTGGCGGTCTATCCAGAAAGCAATCGCCTTGCGCACCGCTTCCTCCGCTTCGATGATCACCGTCCGGCACAGCTTTCGTGCAGAAGAGGGATCTTGCCCGTAAACATGCGCGAGAGACTCGATAACGATAAAGGCTGAAACGGAAGCTGGAACCCGGAACTAGGAAGGGAATCAATGGCCTCCCGGCGGAAAGGCAATCGCAAACGCGAACAGTAGCACAATCACTTTGACCAATGCTTTTGTGACCTTTTCGCGGTCAATCAACCTCCCCGCCACAAAGCTGCTCAGCAGTGCCAGCAATGCGGACTCCAGCATGACCCGCCGGAAGCCCGACACGAACGACTCATCCAGCGCGCTCTTAATCGCCACTCGCAGCCCGGGTTCGAGGGTGCCTGGCACCTCGGCACCGGCCAACTTGCCGCGCTCCTGATCGAGAAGGCGCCGTGTTTCAGGCGCCAGGGCAAGGCCCGACAGGCGCCGGTCGAGACTGCTGTTAAAAACGTGCAGCATGACCAGCCCGAGCGCGGCGATGGCCAGCAACCCCGCTACACGCGACATGGCGTTGTTGATCCCCGAGGCCACGCCGGCGCGGTTCTTCCCCACCGCGTTCATCACAGTGGTCGTCAAGGGTGCGACGCTCACGGCCAGGCCCAGGCCGAGCACCACCACCGCCGGGAAGAAGCTTGTCCAGTAACTGCCGCCGATTCCGGGCACCGTGAACAGCGCAAACCCGAGCGCAGCGACCGCCGGCCCCGCCACGAGCGGCAACCTGGCCCCGTAACGCTTCACCAGCCCTCCCGACCAGCGCGAAAGAAAAAAAACGATAAGCACGAGCGGCAGCACGGCGGCCCCGGCGGCCATGGGCTTATAGTCCTGCACCTGGATCAAGTTCAGCGGGAGGAAGAAAAGTGCGCCGGCCAGCGCCATGTACAGGAACAAAGTCACCAGGTTCGCCCCGCTAAAAT
>JAQGPB010000012.1 GCA_028293265.1 Pedosphaera sp.
GAATAAAGCCACCGATGTTGCCATGTCAAACATAATTCATATTATATAACAATATTAGACAAGGCTAACTTTTGTTCCTCCCGGCTGCACACTCGATGCCGCCAAGATAAACCAACGTCCCACCCGCGTAAACGAATTCGTGCCAGAAGCGTTAAATATTTTGGCCTTATTGGGATCCGTCCGCCAAAGAACAATGGCGGAAGCACAAAAGCTTGAAAATCCGGCAACCCCGATGTAAAATTCAAGACGCTGAACGACGGCAGAGCGAAACTCCGCCGGCTTTGAAGATGCAAATTAAAAGAAAGACAAGCTTGCCATGATGAACCGACTGCTAATCACCAGCTTCGCCCTGGTTTCAATGTTTTGCGCCTCTCTTTCCTGCCAGGCTCAGGCCACTGTGCCACCCCTGCCGAGCCGGGTGCAGGATGTCGTCAAGCTCACCAAGGCCGGGCTGTCCGAAGACGTTATCCTGTCCCAGGTAAAAAATGCGGGCGTCACCTACAATCTGACCGCCGACCAGCTCATCTATCTCAGTGGTCAGGGAGTTTCACAAAATGTCATCAAGGCGCTGATCCAGGGCGATGGTTCCCAAGCCCCGGCGCCGCCCGCGCCCGTTTCGCCGAACACACTTCCACCGCCGCCCATCATCACTCCGACAACTCCAGCACCGCCGGTTACTGCTCCCGGTCTGACCGCCGCCACTCCGCCGGTGAGCTATGATTATTTCCACGATCAACTCGCCGGTTCCGGCACCTGGATGAACGATCCCGGCTTGGGATGGTGCTGGCGTCCGTCAATCGCGCTTGCCGACCCTTATTGGCGGCCTTATTTCGACGCAGGCCACTGGGTCTATACTGATTCGGGGTGGTTCTGGCAGTCGGATTATCCGTGGGGCGAAATCGCCTTTCATTATGGCCGCTGGCAACGGGATTCCGTGAGCTGGTTCTGGGTGCCGGGCTATGACTGGGCTCCAGCTTGGGTTAGTTGGCGTCAATCCGAAGGTTATTGTGGTTGGGCGCCGCTGCCTCCCACCGCCGTTTTCCGGGCTGGTGTGGGTCTGACGTTTGGCGGGCGGGTGGCGCTTGATCTTGATTTCGGCCTGGCTCCTGACGCATTCACCTTCGTCGCCTTCGATCATTTCTGGGACCGCAATCTGCATCCCTTCCTGCTGCCACGCGAGCGCATTGATTTTGTTTTCAGGAGAAGCTTTGTCGCCAACGGCTATCGTTTCGATCATGGCCGGTTCTTTGTCGAGGGCCTGGGCCGCGACCACATTGCCGCCTATACGCACCATGAAATCCGCATTGAATCGCCAATCTTTCATGACTCGCGAATCGGCGGCCACGTCGAGATGGAACGCCGCGGTTTTCGCGATGACCGACGGGACCAACGGGACCGGCGGGATCGGTATTAGCCCGCTCGTTCACCCATTTTCACGGGCCACCACTCGCGACCCGGGCCTCAATGGAGCACCAATCGGTAAAACCGCTGGCTCTGGGCCGCACCCTGGGGAAAGTCCTGATATTGAACCCAGGAATTCACTGCGGCCACGCTCGTCTGCCAGAGGGTGGTCCAGTTGCTCAAATCCGAAGTGGCCTGCAGTTCATGCCAGTGACCAGCCGCAACGGTAAAATGCAGCGTGACCGGCGACGATGGCGTCGCTCCCATCGTCATGTGCAATGGCACCGGCGCTTGGACGAGGATTTCATTGGAGGGCAGGCTTTCGAGCCCGTTGGCATCGTAAGCCACCACCACGAAGCAATAGCCCGCACCCGGAACCAATCCGGGAACCAGCCCCGTGGTGTTGGTGCCCATATCCACCCGCGTGGTATAGGTGCCGCTGTTGGTGCCGGAATAAACCGCATAACCAACCACGTTGCTGTCCACGCTGGCATCCCAACCCAGCATGACGCCCTGTTTTTCGGAAACGGCCGCGCAACGCGACACCCACATCAGCAGCAAAGCGAAGAACAGAACCCGACTGCCGAAGTTTGCCCTGTGCCCGGATTTTATATTTGAATTCACCATGCAGCACAGGGGAGCAATCCGGGTTCCACTGGTGCTGCGCTGCTTCAGGCTTTAAGCAGCAGGTTTTTCAAATCCTTGCGACTGTAGGACGGCGCAACCTTTCGATTTGTTTTAACTTACGCAAGCATGACCTCAAGCAAGGATTGCCAGCGCAACTGAAACTTGCCATCAAAGTCGCTCCATTGGAGGGGATTGAAGGCGGGGATTTTTTCGGGCCGGTGAATTACACCATTGCTGGAGCAAGCGTAAATGGAATCCCATGAAATCCAGTCGGCCATGAACCATGGATGCAGCATCTCCGCCTTTCTGACACCACGTCGGAGATTTGGCTACAGGATGTTCTCCCTTTGCCGACAACAGTTTTGAAAATTCTCGGCTCAAAAAAACTTCACCTCCGTTTGCAGGCTGGCCTGTGAAATTATTCTTGAGACAGTGTCCTCTTATCCTCCCGCCGGCGCAAGACATGTACATAAGCCGAATTTTTTGGCCAACGCCAGGCAATTCCGCAGCGATCCCACTCCGGCCGTGCAGGTTGCGTCGGACAACGAAGCCGCCGCCGCGCAGACTCCGGTCAACAGGCACTTGGACAGTTCCCAACCCTCATGCAACCCCAGCAAAGTCCCGGCGCAAAAAGCGTCCCCTGCCCCGGCCGTGCCCGCGATATGTTTGGCCGGCAATTTCAGCGAGGATTGCCACACATCCTCGCCCTTGCGCGTCCGGGCGAACCCGCCTTCAGGAAAATGGACGATCACCACCTCGCGCACGCCGTGCTGAAGCAACGCGCCCGCCGCATGCCTCAACGCCACCGTGTCCAATGTGCCGTCCGGCTGGCGGATGGTGAAACCGGTCGTCTTGCCGGCTTCAATTTCATTCAGGATGCAATAGTCCACGTGTTTGAGCGCGGGCCGGACAACCTTCGCAAACCGGTCGCTGTCCTCGCTCACCACATCCACGCTGGTTTTGAGGCCGGCCGCCTGCGCCCCCGCCAGCAACCGCGCCGCGCGGGTGCCAAAATCGGCGTCCGGCTCGTCCAAGGCATCCAGCAATAGAAGGTAGCCAAGGTGAAAAATGCGCGCCTTGGTCTTGCGGAAATTCAGGTCCTCCCCGCGCCAAAGGGCATTCGCGCCCCGCGCATGAAAAAAAGTCCGGTGACCGCCGCTCAATTCGGTCATCACGTCCGTATAGGAAGTCGGGGCCTGTTTGGTGACGTGCAAATGGTGCGTATCAATTTTGTGCCGGCGGCAGTCGGTCAGGATTTCCCGGCCCAGCGAATCATCCCCCACCAGTCCGGCGGCGAAAAGCGGGAAGGAGACGCCCAGCCGCGCGAGATCAATCAGGACATTGTACGGAGCGCCGCCGGTGCCCTGGGATTGGCTGCGGATGTTGGCCAGTTGCTCCCGCTGGGGATAGACATCCACCAGCTTGACCTGGTCAATGATCCAGTTGCCTCCG
>JAQGPB010000041.1 GCA_028293265.1 Pedosphaera sp.
AATGTTCGGGCGACGCGGTCCCATCGGGGGCTTTCTTCAACGGCAATTTGATTTGGACATTATATTCACTTGGCGCGGGGTGCTGATTGCCTTGTGCGTGATGTCGTTTCCCCTGCTGGTGCGCTCAGCGCGCGTGGCTTTCGAGGAAATCAATCCACGGCTGGAACAGATTGCACGCACGTTGGGCGCGGGAAATTTCCGGGTGTTTTATACTATTACGCTGCCGCTGGCTTCGCGTGGCATCGCCGGCGGAATGCTGCTAGCCTTTGCGCGGGCCCTGGGCGAGTTCGGCGCAACCATCATGGTCGCCGGGAACATTCCCGGCCGCACTTCCACGCTTTCGCTCGCGATTTTTCAATCGGTGCAGTTGGGCGAGGATTCCCGCGCGTTTCGCCTGCTAGGCGTGTCGGTGGTGCTGGCCTTCATGGCGGTGTGGGGCAGCGAATGGCTGATGCACAAACCAAAAAAGTGACGTGAGCCTGCTCCTTAAAAAAATCTCGCTGCCGCTGGCTCCTTTCACGCTGGAGGTGGATGTGGAGATTCAAGGCCGCATCACCGCTCTCTTTGGGCCTTCGGGGGCGGGCAAGACTTCGCTGCTTGATCTGGTCGCCGGATTGCGACTTGCCGGGTCGGCGTTCATTCAACTCAATGGCCGGGTGCTTACGGATACTTCGCGGGGCATTTTTGTGCCGACCTGTCAGCGTGGCATTGGTTATGTCCCACAAGACCTGGCGTTGTTCCCGCATTTGTCCGTGCGTCAAAATTTGCTTTACGGTGCCAAATCGAATCATGAACCAACCCGGCCGTTCACCTTTGAGCGCGTGGTTGAACTGCTGGAAATCAAACCGCTCATCCAACGGGGCGTCACGGAACTCTCGGGCGGCGAGAAACAGCGGGTGGCGCTGGCGCGGGCGTTGCTGGCATCGCCCAGCCTGCTCCTGCTCGATGAACCCCTAGCCAGCCTCGATCTGAATTTGAAAACCCGCATCATTCCGTATCTGGCCCGCATCCGCGACGAGTTCCACATTCCGATGCTGTACGTGACCCACGACCGTCTGGAAATTCTTGCCCTCGCCGATGATGTGGTTGTCCTGGCCAACGGCAAGGTGGCTCAAACCGGTTCCGTGCCCGAAGTGTTCAAGCATCCGGCGAGCAGCGCAGTCGCCGGTCTCCTCAAGGTAGAAACGGTCCAGCCGGGCCGCATTGTAAAAATGTGCGACGGATTTGTGACGGTGGCGGTCGGTTCAATCCTGCTGACCGCCGTGGAACAAGAGGTTCCGGCCAATGCGGGCGAGGTTTACGTTTGCATCCGCGCTGATGATGTCATCCTGCTCAAGGGCGGCGGTGACATGGTGAGCAGCGCGCGCAATCGTCTCGCGGGCGTCATTCGTTCCGTGAGCCACGAAGGCCCGCTCATGCGCGTGGAACTGGACTGCGGTTTCCCGCTCACGGTGCTGCTGACCCTGCAGGCTTGCGATGAAATGGGGTTGAAACCGGGAGAGCAGGTTGCCGCCCTGATCAAAGCGCCCCATGTGCAACTGATTCCTCGTTGAGCCATCGGCAAAGCCAGGTTTTGAACCATCTTTCCTCGTCGGGCATCTTTTCAATAATCAGTATAAACCCTGCCTTCGGTCACACGGCCTTTTTTGATGAGCTGGGTGTTTCCGGCGATCATCAGGGCCAGCATCTCATCCGAATGGCGATAACGCAAATTGGCTCCGGCCGGATCGGTGTCGGCCAAAGTTGCGTCCTGGTCCGGTCCCACCAAAACAGGCAGCGCGCTGTTGGCGACCAGGCCGTCGTTGAAGGAAATGTATGTCCCGGACGAATTTTGCACGGCCCAGAAAATCGCCTGGGCATCGCCGCTGGCCTGGTACTGAATGGCGTCGCAGGCGAGAATGACTTCGGTCGGCCGCCACACTGAAGACGGCTGCACCAAGGTGCTGTAGCGTTCGTCTTTGCAGACGTTGGGATTTGCCGAATAATTGAGCTGCCGGCTGGCGTTGGGCACCTTGGCGGACGGGCAGGTGAAGATGGCGCTGCGGCTGGTGGCGTTACTGGTGCTGACCGTACCGCTGGTTCCGGCATAGGGGCTTAGGCAAAGGTCCCATTGTGCGACACCCGGAAGGACGCCCGGCGGAAAAACATTGAAGTCGTCCGAGTAAACCGCAGAGGCGATGCCGATCTGGTGGAAGTTGCTGAGGCATTGCGTGGCGCGGGCACGCTCCTTGGCCCTGCTCAAGGCCGGCAACAGCAGCGAAGCGAGAATCGCAATGATGGCGATGACGACGAGCAGTTCGATGAGGGTGAAGCCACGGTAAAGGGTTGCTTTGGTTTTCATTTTCAAGCGGGTTGAAGCTTCCGGTTCAGAGCGGGACCGTCGGGATTTTTTTCAGGATGCCAATAGGTCTGGTAAATTTGCGGGTACAACCGGCCGGTCAGCATGAGTTCATTGTGGGAGCCCACTTCCGCTACGCGGCCTTCATCCAAGACAACGACTTGATCGGCGAGGGTGACGGTGGTGAGGCGGTGCGCAATAATGAACGTGGTGCGGCCACGCATCAGTTCGCGGAGACAGCCGATCAAATCGCCTTCGGTGCGGGAATCGAGCGACGAGGTGGGTTCGTCCAAAACCAGAATGGGGGCATTCTTGACCAGCGATCTCGCGATGGAAAGCCGCTGGCGTTGTCCGCCGGAAAGATTCACGCCGCGCTCGCCCAGCAGAGTGTCGTAACCGGATGGAAAACGGAGAATGTCGTCGTGAATCTGCGCGCGGCGGGCGGCGGCCTCGATTTCGGCGGCGGTGGCATTCGGACTTCCCGCCGAGATGTTCTGCCGGATGGTGGTCGCGAATAAAATGGGGTCCTGCAACACCACGCTGACCTGCTGGCGCAGCCAGTTGACCTGCAAACTCCGCAGATCCTGGCCATCGAGAAAAATACCGCCGGAAACCGGATCGTAAAACCTGGTCAACAAACTGGCGAGGGTCGTTTTGCCCGCGCCGGTCCGGCCGACGATGGCGGTGACCGAATGGGCGGGGATGCGCAGGGATATGTCACGCAACACCGGCTGGTCCGGTTCGTAGTGGAAGCTGACGGACCTAAATTCCACGGTGCCGTGAACCGTTTCGAGTGTCCGGGCATGGGGTTCATCCAAGATGTCCGGAACTGCGTCAATGACCTCGAAAACGCGATTGAGCTGAACGCCGGCAGACTTAAGCAGGGCGGCGCTTTGGCAGAAAGCATTCACCGGCTGATAAAGCATGCCGAGGTAGGCAAGAAACACCAGCACGTCGCCGATGAGCAGACGGCTTTCCTGCAAACGATGGGCGCCGACCCAGATCACGGCGGCGGTACCGACGGCCATGGCGAGACCGACGAAACCGGCGAAGAGGAGCTGGGAGCGCATGAGTTGCTGATGGGTATGGAGGCTTTTCCGGGCCTGATCCCGGAAGCGGACACCGAAGGCGGATTCCATCGTGAACGCCTGGACGGCGCGCATGGAGGTCAAGGCCTCCTGGGCGGCGCCGACGAGGGTGGTTTCACTTTGGTGGTAGTTCTTTGAGGCGGTTTCGATGCGTTTGCCAAAGGTCATGATGGTCAGGAAAAACAGCGGGGCCACGGCGAGCGTGATGAGCGTCATGGCGGGGTCAATGCGGGTCATGATGGCAAGTATCCCGAGGAGCATGAAGCTGCCGGTGATGACCGGGACGATGACGCCGGCCAGGATGGATTGGGCGGCATGGGCGTCATAAGCAACGCGATAGAGCGATTCGCCGACCTTGGTTTTGTCGTGGTATGAAAGTGAAAGCCGCTGGAGGTGATCGAAGGCCTTGCAGCGCAGGTCGAAGACGATTTTTTCACCGGCGCGAAGCAGCAACAAATTGCTGATCACATTCGCCAGCTTGTTCGTCGCCGCCAAGACCAGCACGGCGATGCAGACGGTGACGGCGCCATCCACGATCAAATTCGAGCCGAGCGAGGGAAGCCAGGCTTTCAGCAACGGCGGCATCGGATGCCGTCCGAGGGTATAATCCACGAACCATTTGACCGGCCATGGCTGGAGCAATTCCAAGAGGCTGGCAAGGATGAGCAGGGCGAAGCCGGGAACTATGACCGGTGCCGCCGCGCGCAAGAATGGATTGAGTTTGCGAATCATGATGGGAAACTTTCGACAGGAACCATGCCCAGCGGCGTGGCGCATTCCATCGCCAACTGCGAAAGCGCAGCCGTCTGAATTTTGCGAGCGCGGGCCAGCCGGAAAACGGCGAACGCGAGAGGCAGCGCCAGCGGGAGCAAAAATAATTTTGTCAGGCACGCGCCCAGCAGTCCCGCGAGGAACAGACCTTTGAGGACGTAAGCGGGTTTCCATCGCGCCTGCACCCGGTAGCGAACAAAGTGCCTGGCGCGCTCCAAATCCTCTTCATAAACCGAGGCCAGAGTGAGCCGGACAGGCCCTGGACCTTCCACGTGAAGATCGAAATCTTCCCAGTCCGTGTTTGTTTTTGCAATCCAGCCGCAGTTGCAAAGATGTTCTTGGAGATGCCGCAGCCAGGAATCGCGCTGGCTCAGGTTGCCGTAGAGCTGGCGGGAATCCGGATGGGCGATCCGCTCGTTACGCAGCGACCAGCAGCCTTTCAAACGGCCCCACGCGCGCGCAAAGGGTTGTGCGAGATGCAAGAATGCCACCAGGCATCCGGCCTTCCATCGTTCGGAACCGGACCACCTTTTGTTGCGAGCAGCCTGGCGGCCCGCAAAAATTGCGGAACCGGCTGTGACCGCCAGCATCAGCAAGGCAGGCAATGCCAGGCCGATCAGGCCCCACGGCGAAAAAGCCAACGCGAGCAAGGCGGAGAGGAACATGGTGCCGGTCAATCCCATCCATTCGATGGTCGTAAAAATCTGGAACCACCAGGTTTGATACGGCTGGTAAATGGATTGAAATTGCGCGCTGCCGAACTGGCCCTGGTAGATGCGCGAGCGGAAAAGCACCGGCAATTCCAGCCCGTTCAGCGACCGGGTGGCCGCGTCATAGATTTTTCCGCGCCAGACCGCGTAACCGAACGCATTGTAATGGCCGGGATAACGATTGTGCAGATGGGCCTCGGCGAAACCATAACCACGCTGCTGTTTCAAATACCCTGAAATGGTTCCGCGGCGGTGATGCCATACGACGGCAGCCGTGCTGAACGCGATGGTGCGCCGGTGCGCGAGCAGCTTCCAGCAGACGTCCACGTCGTCACCGGCGGCCCGGTGGGTGACATCGAACAAGCCGACTGTTTCCAGCGCGGATTTCCGAAAGATCATGTTGCAGCCCGGGATGTGTTCCGCCTTCGTGTCGCCGATCAACACATGAATTGGATTGCCCGGCGCATGATCCACGCATTGCGCAACGAAACCATCCGAAGGCGGGCTCAGGTTTGGACCGCCCACTGCGGCATCGTCGCCTTCTTCAAGGGCCGCGATCGCAAAAGTCAGCCAATCCGGATCAGCGTAGGCGTCCGCGTCAATGAACGCGATAATGCTGCCTTTGGCCGCTTTGATTCCCGTGTTTCGCGCGCGGCTCAGGCCGCCGCGTTCAATCCGGACGAGCCGGGCGCCGTAGGTGGCGCTGATGGGGCCGGTGCCGTCAGTGGAGCCGTCGTCCACCACAATGATTTCGTAATTGGGATATTTCAGGCGCGACAAGGAATGGAGGCATTCCTCGATGGTGGAGGTGGCGTTGTGCGCGCAGACGACGACGGAAACGCGAGGTTTTTGTCCGGGGCGGAGCTGGTTGTGATTGAGATGGTACACCTCGCGAACGGCGGAGAGCGCGAGTTTGGGCTGACGGTCCGGCTCGGTAAGACCGAACGCCCAGCCTTCAATGGCCGCTCCAAAAATCTGCCATTCATCCGTCCACGAATAGACCGCGGCACCGCAGAGGCCCTTTTCAAAAACGGCGCGCAATTGCCAGTTCAAGAATTTTGCCTGCTCGACTTCACCCTGGCGCAGGCTGTCCAGGCCGATCTCGGCGAGAAACAGCGGGCGATCACCCGCTTGCGTCTGGAGGCGGTCAACGTAGGCGCGAAACTCCGGTTCGCGCTCCAGGTAAATATTATATGACAGCACGTCCAGAAAGGGCAGTTCAAGATATTCCGTGGGGGGATGGTTGACGTAGGTGATGAGACTTTTCGGAGATTCCGACTTGGCGATGTCATGCATCTCACGGAGAAAAGTTTCAATGCGTTTGCGGCCATACCAGCGGACCATGAGCGGGGGAATTTCGTTGCCCAAGGAGTACATGAGAATCGCCGGATGATTTGCCAGCCGTTTGGCGTGACCGCGAATCCAATCGTGCATGAACGCCATCCGTTCCTTGTCGTCCAGTTCGCACCGGCGCGGCCCCCAGCAGACGTCCGGAATGAGAAACAATCCCGCCTTGGCCGCGGCATCGGCGATGCGATCCGAGGGCGGCGTGTAAAGCCGGACAGTGTTGATGCCGGCTTCCCGCATCCGAAAAAAATCATTTTGGAGAACATCGAACGGCGGGTAAGGTTCGCCTTCATTGTTCGGGCGGAATGACCCGTAAGTAACGCCACGAATATAAAAACGTTTCGTGCCGATGCGGAGAAATTTGCCATCGCGCACGATCGGCTGCGGGACGGGCAAAGGCTTCGGTTTCTTGTCAGCTACGACAAGAGCATTCAAGGCTTGGTCAGTTTTGGAGGTATAAGTAATCATAACTGTAATGATGGCCAAGCAGAGCCGGTACGGACGTTGGGAATTTTCTATACCTTCGGGATGCTTATGGTATGAAGCATCGCCACGATATCAGCAGCTTGGGTGCCAGACTCCTCTTTAATGCAATTCCTGCCAATTCCGTTTTCGCCCGAGATTTTAAACCATTCATGCGCATGGACTTCACCGACTCATGCCAGCATACGGTGTGAGTTTGTTTGAATTGCAAATTGCGAACGCCTGCCATTAAGCTGCGTAGTTTTTGCCATGCTGGGCTTTTGTGATCAACATGGTTTCCGCGCCGTCTTCAAGCGTCAGCCGAAGCAAGCGGGGAGGCGTCACTCAAAATTTAACGACTGCAAGAGACTTCGTTGTCATGAGGTCGGCAACTCCGTTTGCCGTGGAGAATGGCGAACTCCCATTCCTCAAATTTGTCCCGGTCTGACTGCGAGGCCGGATGAGGACATTTTGTCCGGTGAATTTGGACTGCATTTGAATGCAGAAATTGGATAGGCAGGCGTGTGGAATGGGTTTATTTTTCCAGCATGGGCAAGAAACTGTTTTTGTTGGATGGGATGGCGCTGGTTTACCGCGCGCATTTTGCTTTCGCGACCCGGCCGATTCTGACTTCCAAAGGGGTAAATACTTCCGCCTTGTATGGCTTCACCAATACTTTGCTGGACATCATCAACAGCCAGCAGCCGACGCACATCGCGGTGGCTTTTGACACCCAGGCGCCGACGCAGCGGCATGTGGAATTTCCAGCGTACAAGGCGCAGCGGGAAGAGATGCCGGAGGATTTGAGCGCCGCCCTGCCGCACGTCCGTCGGATGATCGAGGCGTTCAACATTCCGGTGATTATTTGC
>JAQGPB010000051.1 GCA_028293265.1 Pedosphaera sp.
TTTCTCCGCGGAAGTCACGGCGGCCCAGCCGTCAAAGTCCCGATGCGCCGACTGTTTGCGCAACGAGATTCTCTCCTGCACCCCTTTCTTTTCCACCGGCAACGTCTCCCAACGCGGACGGTCCTCCATCTTTGGCACCGGGATCGTGGGCGGCGTGTTTTGGATGTTGCCATCCATCGCCTTTTGCGTGGTGTTGTTAAAAAAAGCCGACAGCGAATAAAATTCCTTCTGCGAGATCGGGTCGAACTTGTGATCGTGGCAAACCGCGCAACCGGTGGTCAGCCCGAGCCACGTTTGCGACGTCGTCTCGGTGCGGTCGCGCGCGTAGAGGACCAGATACTCCTCGTCAATCGCGCCGCCTTCGTTGCTGGTGATGTTGCAGCGGTTGAACCCGCTGGCGATTTCCTGTTCCAGCGTGTGATGGGGCAGCAGGTCGCCCGCGAGCTGTTCGATGGTGAACTGGTCGAACGATTCGTTGCGGTTGAAAGCCTTGATGACCCATTCGCGGTAGGCCCACATCTCGCGGTAGTTGTCGAAGTGAATGCCGTTGGAATCCGCGTAACGGGCCACGTCCAGCCAGTAGCGCGCGCGATGCTCGCCGTAATGCGGCGAGGCGAACAGACGATCAACCACTTTTTCGTAGGCACTTGCCGAGGAATCTTTCACGAACGCCTCGACTTCCTCGGGCGTGGGCGGCAGGCCGGTCAGGTCCAGCGTCACGCGGCGGATCAGCGTGCGGCGGTCAGCTTCCGGCGCTGGTTTCAAATGCTGCTGCTCCAGGCGCGCGAGAATGAAATTATCAATCGGATTCTTGACCCAGCGACGGGCATGCACCTTCGGCACTTCGGGACGGACGGGCGCGATCAATGACCAATGCGGTTGATATTTCGCGCCACTGGCAATCCAGCTTTTGAGCAGTTCTTTTTGCTGCGTCGTCAGCGTCTTGTGCGTCTTCGCCGGCGGCATGACATCATCCGAGTCGGTCGCGGTGATGCGGCGGATGACTTCGCTCGCCTCGGGTTTGCCGGGCACAATGGCCGGGGACGAATCCTTGCGCGGAGCGATGGCTTCATCAAAACGATCCAGCCGCAAACCGGCCTTGCGCGCCGCCGAATCCGGCCCGTGACATGAAAAGCAATTTTCGGAAAGAATGGGCCGGACGTCGTGGTTATATTCGAGTTTGCCTGGCTTGGCCGCGGCAGCGGATGCTGGCAGCGAACCTTGGGCGGTCAAACCCGCCAAGATGAGCACGGCGGTAAACCGAAAGAATGCATGACGCCGACGTGGGCGCAAAGCCAAGTGGCCCCGCGCCTGCAACCGGTTGCGAAAGTTTAAAAACTGGGTCATTTCCGAATCTAAATCCGATTCCAACCAAATATCTCCCCGAGCAATGGAATTCTGACGAATCCGAGTGCCGGGGTATTCAATGGATAGCACACCGCGCCCGATTTGAAAATGACCAAAATGGGATTTTTAACCGTGTTTCCGGGACTTGACTTTCTTACAAGACTACAACTTCATGGCGCTGGCCGAGATTGTGTTTTTTTCGATCCTACTGGAATGCGTTTATGAAAATCGTTTCAACTTCGTTTCTGCTCGTTGGCTCCTTGTGCGCGACCACCTTGGCGCGGGCTGACGGTCTTTATGTATCCTTTTTCAACACCGACAGTGTCGGAATGTACGACGCGCAGAGCGGTGCGCTTATCAACGCCACTTTCGCCTCGGTGCAGGACGCGCTCGGACTGGCCGTTGGGCCGGATAACAATCTTTATGTCGGCAGCGACAGTCTCGCCAGCGGAAACGGGGCGGGGATCATGCGTTTTGGCCTGGGCGGCACGACTGGAACAGCACCGGGAACTTTTGTGGATCATGTCAGCGATAATGCGTTGAATAATCCCCAAGGACTCGCCTTCCAGGGCGGCAATTTGTACGCGGGCGACATCACGGCGGGAAATATTTTCGTCTATAACACCTTGGGCAATCATGCCGGCACTTTGTCCTCCCCAAGCCTTGGCGCTCCAAATGGCCTGGCTTTCGGTGCTTCCGGCACGCTGTACGTCGCTGATTTGAACCAGGGAAATGTATTGAGCTATAGCGGCGGAAACTTCGCGCAAGTAAACAGCCAACCCGGCAAATTTGACGCGGCCCATAGTGTCGCGGTGGGCGGAAATGGGAAATTATACGTCCTCAACATCTCTGGGGCAACGGGCGGCATTTATCAACTGAACCCGGGTGATGGTTCCGCGTTGAAGATCGTTGATTACAGCACTTCTACTTTCCAGCCCGCCGACATGGTCGTTGGCCCGGACGGCAAGCTTTACGTTTCCGGCCAGGACCTGAACACGGGGGAAGGCGAGATTCTCAATTACGGACTCGATGGCTCAGGCGGCACTGTGTTTGCTGATACCGGATCCGGGACCAGTCCGGGGTACATAACTTTTGAGACTGTTCCCGAACCGTCGGCGTGGTCAATAGCGGGGATCGGTGTTGTGGTTTTAGCGATGTTCAGGCGGCGGGCGGTGAAGCGCGAGGCGAAGGCTTAACAGGATTCTGGACTGATTGAACCGCTGTCGATGGAATAGCTGTCTCGGTTCTCGATGCCAAAGCGGCAGAGGACTGCCGCAGTCCAAGACGCTCGCGCGACCAACAGGCCCGTTCAAACCTTTGCTACTGCATCAAGGCTTCGGCTGAAGCAGTACCACAAAATCATCCCGGCGGTTTTGGGACCAGGCGGCTTCGTTGTGGCCCTGCTCGGCGGGCTTGTCCTCGCCGTAGCTGATGGTGTCAATGCGCGAGGCGTCCACGCCGAGGTTCACCAGATATTCACGCGCAGCCAGGGCACGACGCTCGCCGAGGGAGCGGTTGTATTCCTCGGTGCCACGTTCGTCGCAGTTGCCTTCGACTCGCACGGCGACTCCATCATGGCCCTTCATATAGTTGGCCACGTCTTGCAGCTTCGAGTGCTCGGCCGATTTGACGCTGGCTTTGTCGTACTCAAAATAAATGGTCTGCCCTTTCAGCGGCATCGTCGGGTCCGCAGGCCAATCATGGATGGGTGTAGGCGGGATGCCGGCCGGAGTTTGCGTGGTGACGACGGGGGTTCCTTGATCGAGCGGAGGACGTAGAAAATTTTGTGCATTCGGGTCCTTCGGGATATTAAATGCGTTGGGCACCGTCTTGGGACGTTGCGGTCCCGTCTTGCAGCCAACAGCGACGGTCATCAGGGCTGCCCCCAACATCATTAAATTCAGCAGGTTCTTCAGTTTCATTGCGTTTGGTAATTATCCCCGCTCAAGGCTTGGGCGGGAGCAGGACTACGAAATCATCGCGGCGGTTTTTGGACCAGGCGGCTTCGTCGTGCCCTTGCACCGCAGCCTTGTCTTCGCCGTAGCTGATGGTGTCAATGCGGGAGGAGTCCACGCCGAGGTTTATCAGATATTCGCGCGCGGCCAGGGCGCGACGCTCACCGAGGGAGCGGTTGTATTCCTCGGTACCGCGTTCGTCGCAGTTGCCTTCAACCTTCAGCGCCACCTCGGCATGGCCTTTCATGTAATTGGCCACGTCCTGCAGCTTCGATTGCTCGGCGGATTTGATGCTGGCTTTGTCGTAGTCAAAATAGATGGTCTGCGCCTGCAACGGAGAAGACGGATCGGCATTCCAGCCCGTGTGTCCGGGCCCCAGGGGAAAGCCACCATCGGCGCCCTGGGCGCTTTTGACGCTGTTGCCAGTGTCTATGGGCATGGCCTGGCCCAATCGGCTGTCATCGTTGACTTTCGATCTCGACCCCGGCAGCGGGGTAAGCCCTTGGGGATGTTTGCAGCCAACAGCGGTCATTGTCAGGGCCGTCCCTAACACCATTAAATTCAACAGGTTCTTTAATTTCATTGCGTTTGGTTTTTGTGGGAGGCTTTACCTGGCCCAACTGGGTTGTGAGTTGCTTGAATTGCCACCCGAGACCCGGGCAGCATCCTTGACTTGTTTCGTGGGCACGTCAAGCACGGAGAGCACCCGGCTCCCGCCGCCGCCGCGCCGCACAAAAATCAATGTCCGCGAGTTCGGCGCCCACGAGGGGTCCTCGCCGCTTACCAACAGCCTCGCCGAACCGCCCTGCGCCGGGACGACGCAGAGGTTGAAATCCCCCATTTGCGCGGTGAAGGCAATCCACTTCCCGTCCGGCGACCAGTCCGGCTCCGATGGATTGGAAATCCCGCTCGTGGAAATCCGTTCCATCTGGCCGCCGCCGGCGGGGACCTTATATAAGGAGCGCCGGCCGCCGACCCGTGCCGCAAAGCAGATCCAATTGCCATCCGGCGACCAGCAGGGCGAGGAGGCCTCACGCGTAGTGGTGATTTGTTTCAAATTGTCGGTCGCGATGTCGCGAACATAAATATCGGGACTGCCGCTTTTGCTGAGGACGAGCGCCACCTTGCGTCCGTCGGGCGAAACCGCCGCGCTGCTGTTCATGCCGGGATAATGCGCGAAATTTTGCCGCTCGCCCGAACTTAGATTTTGGTAAAAAACATCGGGATTGCCCAGTTTGTAGGAAGTGTAATAGAGCGCGAGCTTGCCCGGCACCCAGCAGGGCGCGGCCACGGTGGTGCGGTCGCTGGTCACGGCTTGGGGGTTGTGGCCGTCGAAATCGGCGATGTAAATCTCGCTCGACTGCCCGGAGCCGGCCTTGAAAGCGATCTTGGTTTCGGCGATGCCGTTGACGCCGGTGAGTTTCATGACGACGTCATCCGCCAGCCGATGGGCCTGCGCACGAGAGCTGCCGCCGTTGTAAATTTTGGAGAAGAGAACATTTTTTCCGAGGCTCAACTGGCCCTGAACACTGCCGTTGTTGTTGCCGGTGAGCGCGTATTTGGCCGAATCGGGCGGGACTTCGACGAAACCCATCACGGTCAGGTCAAAGTTCAACGCCCGCGCGACCTCTCCCGAAAATCCGCTAATTGCGATGGGAGTTGGCGGACTATCGAGATCTACTGGTTTGGTGATGTGGATTGTATCGTCCTGGGCATTTGCGACGAACGCACATAGTCCAACTGCCAGTGGCACTGCCAAAAATTTCATCCAGAATGGTTTGTTCATCCGATTTGTCGTTTTGCTTGCAGGTTAAATTGAATGGTTACAGTCCTTTGCTGCTCATGCGAACTCGCTGGGAAAGGCTCGATAAAGGTGACAGCTTCCAAAACGTGTTGAATGGACCGGTCCATCAATGCATTGCCGGAGGATTTGGTGATATGCGCACTGATGACATCGCCATTCCGGGAAATCGTGACGGAAGCGGTCACGACCGGGGTGTCGTCATCCAGTCCTGCGGGTGCGATCCAGGCGTTATAATATTTGCTGGCGATGAGATCGCGATAGTTGACGGAGACTTCGCCGCCTCCGCCCGGTCCAGATGGCATCTCGACCAAAGGTGTCTTGGAAGATAAATTCTTGCTGATGGTTTTTAAAGTGGATGCGAACTCGTGGGCTGCGCGCCTTGATGCCGCCCGGGCTGACGCATCCGCGGCTTCCTGCTCCGCCTTGGCCTTGTCGTCAACTTTGCGCGTGGTCGCTTTAAGCTGGTCTTTGGGAATGACAATTTTATGCGTGACCTTTGGCGTCGGAGTCTCGACTTCCTTGGGCTCAGGCTTTGGCTTCTCCTTATGCGTTTTTTCCACGTGGGGCTTCGGCAAATCGGGATGGGCAACTTTAGGTGGCTCGGGTGTAGGATCAGGTTTCGGAGTGGGAGGTTTGGGCGCTGGTGGCGGAGGCAAAGTTTCGGGCGCGGGTTTCGGCGGTTGCGGAACAGGCTGAGG
>JAQGPB010000053.1 GCA_028293265.1 Pedosphaera sp.
GTCAACGACCCCTTTCGCCTCCCCCCAGTTTTAGCTCCCCGGTGTCTTTATTTGTGAGTCAACTCGTACTGTTCGGCTCCGTAGGGATGTGGCTTGACTCCGCATTCAGGGCTGGGAAAAATGCAACGCCCGTTCCGGCTTTATTATGAATCAGATTTATCCGTTGGGCTTCAAAATGTGCCGTGTTTTTTGGCCCGGTGCTTTGCTCGCCCTGATGTTTGCCGTCGCGGGTTGCCAGATGGCCCCACGGCCGGGCACGCTCGCTCCCCGGCAGGGCGATGAGATTGTGGTCGCCGGAAAATTCGTTCATACCGGCACGCCGGTGGTGCTTTGGCTTGATCCGGGCGGTTATGATGCTTATCGCGTCGAGCGCCGTTTCGCTCCGCTTGACGAATCAAGCTGGCGCCGTTCATCCGCCGAAGTCAAAAGCCTCAGCAAGCCGAACCGTTTTGGCCTGCGCGAGAAGGGCCTGACCCCGGAGCAGATTGAGCGCGTACGTGGCGGCGGTTGGAACCTGCCGCTGCTGCAGACGATGGTGGACCAGTTCGTCATCCATTTCGACGAGTCGAGCATCAGCCGCAACTGTTTCAAAACCCTCCAGGACGACCGCGATCTCAGCGTCCATTTCATGCTCGATATTGACGGCACGATTTATCAGACGCTGGATTTGAAGGAGCGCGCCTGGCAGGCGACCACTTCCAATACGCGCTCGGTCGGCATTGAAATCGCGAACACCGGCGCATTCCGCAGCGAGGATGCAAAGCAATTTGCAAAATGGTACCGCCGCGAACCCAACGGCCAGACCACCATCACCATTCCTCCGGAATTGGGCGACGGCGGCGTGCACACGCCCGGCTTCGTCGGCCATCCCGCGCGGCCCGAACCGGTCGAGGGCAACATCCAGGGCCGCGATCTCGTGCAATACGATTACACGCCGCAGCAATACGCTGCGCTCGTGAAGCTGACCGCGACGCTGTGCCAGATTTTTCCAAAATTGCCGTGCCGCTATCCCACCGACGACTCGGGCAAGCTCATCACGCACAAGCTTCCAGACGAGCAGTTGAACAATTATGAAGGGGTTCTCGGCCACTACCACATTCAGACCAACAAGGAAGATCCCGGCCCGGCTTTCAACTGGGATTATGTGATTGGCAACGCGCGCAAGGTTCTCCATCACGGTTTCACGCCCGAAGCGGATGCGACTTCGATGGGGCATGGGCGGAGCAGGTGAAATCTCCAGCAACCAGGTACTGGAGACGCAGCGTAGGAAATGCGTAGAACCTTTACGCCATTTCGAGCAAAACCTCGGGGTGTCGGGTGGCAATTCTCAGCAATACTTTTGCCGGGCCGGTAGGTGACCGGCGTCCCTGCTCCCAATTTTGAAGTGTGTCGGCGCTGATACCCAGGATGGCGGCAAATTTTGATTGGGAGAGACCAAGCTTGCTCCGCATTTTGGCAATGTCGGTCCGTGGGTTAACGTGGAAAATGCGAGCAGGTTTTAGTGTGCCTTTCTCGATCGCTTTCGCCTGTTTAACACTTTCCAGCAATTCATCGAACAATTCTTTTTTCATGGCAACAATTGGTTTTTCAATAATTTCAACTGATCAGCGGTCAAATCGTCCATTTCATTTTTCGGATACACCAGCAGCAACGAAATCCGGTCTTTGGCCACCCACCAGTAATAAATTATCCGGAGACCGCCGCGCTTGCCTCGTCCACTGCCCGCCCAACGGAGCTTTCGCATGCCACCCGATCCCCTGATAACGCTGCCAGCATCTGGTCGCGTGGCAAGAAACCCTTGCATTGCGGCATATTCATCGTCATTCAGCAATTGTTGAACTCGGCGGCAAAAATTTGGCGTCTCGACAAAGACCACCAAACCATAATACGCCATTGACGTATGCTGTCAACGGATATTGGAAGTGCCAATAAGAAAGCTGCCTCTTTATTTCGTCCAGCACGTTGTTATGAGGAACTTGCGTCGGACGTCATGCCACAATGCCCTTGGCAATGTTGCCCGACACATCGGTCAAGCGGAAATCGCGGCCTTGGAAGCGGTAGGTCAGTTTCTTGTGATCAATGCCGCACAGATAGAGCATCGTGGCGTGCAGATCATGGACATGCATGTTTTGCGCGTCCTCGACCGCCCGGTAGCCGAGTTCGTCCGTGCTGCCCCAGGTGAGACCACCCTTCACGCCACCGCCGGCCATCCAGACCGAGAAAGCAAGGATGTGATGATCGCGGCCCGAGCCCTGGCCCATCGGGGTGCGGCCGAATTCGCCGCCCCAGATTACCAGCGTGTCGTTGAGCATGCCGCGTTGCTTCAAATCCATGACCAGGGCGGCGGAGGCCTGGTCCACGTCTTTTGCCGCCATGGGCATGTCTTTCTCGATATTGCCGTGATGGTCCCAGGCGCGGTGATAAAGCTGGACGAAGCGGGTGCCGCGTTCCACGAGGCGGCGGGCCATCAAACAATTGGAGGCGAAACTGCCGTCGCCGGGGTGTTTGACACCATACAGGTCGAGGGTGGATTGCGGCTCCTGGGTGAAGTCGGCGAGTTCGGGCACCGAGGTTTGCATGCGGAAGGCCATTTCGTACTGGCTGATGCGGGTCTGAATTTCAGGGTCAATGCGTTCCTCGGCGAGCATGCCATTAAGCCGTTGGATTTCCTCGACCACCTGCCGTTGCGTGCTCTGGCAGACGCCTTCGGGATTGCCTACATAATGGACGAGGTCGCCCTTGGATTGAAACTGGACGCCGGCAAACCGGGTCGGCAGAAAACCGCTGGACCATTGGCGCGCGGACACGGGTTGCAGACCCGATTTGCCGGCAGAATTGAGCACCACAAAGCCGGGAAGATTTTCGGTCTCCGCGCCCAATCCGTAAAGCAGCCACGAGCCCATGCTGGGGCGGCCTTTGATCTGCGAACCGCTGTTCATGAATGCGTGCGCCGGATCGTGGTTGATCTGCTCGGTGTGCAGCGAGCGGACGATGCAGAGGTCATCGGCGATGCCGCCGATGTGGGGAAAAAGCTCCGAGATTTCCTGGCCGGACTTGCCCCATTTCCTGAACTCGCAAAACGGACCGAAGGCTTTGAGTTCCGCGTTTTGAAGCTGAGCGAGCTGCTGGCCCTTGGTGAAGGAATCGGGAAACGGCTGGCCGTGAAGCTCCTTTAATTTGGGTTTGTAATCGAGGCTTTCCAAATGCGACGGGCCGCCGGCCATGTAAAGATGGATGATGCGTTTGGCGCGGATGGGAAAGTGCGGCGGATTGACGATGCCGCGCCAGCGGTCGGGCGCGGCGGCGGTTTCGGCGGCATGCAGCAATTTCGGATCGAGCAGGCTGGCCAATGCCAGTCCGCCCAGACCGAACGCCGCGCGGCCCAGAAAGGTGCGGCGGTTGACACTCGACTTGAACGCGGCGGAATCAATCGGAACATTCATGGCAATTCAAATTCAGTAACGGGTGATGGTTTCGTGCAGACCGAGCAGGACGCGACAGACCTGGGTCCAGGCGGCTAGTTCCGGTTCGCCCGCGCTGTCCGGCTCGGGCGCGAGGCCGATGTGCAGCAGTTTTTTTGCGTCGTCGGGATGCGCGCCGTAATATTCGCGCTGTAATTTCAAAAAGCCTTCGAGCGAAGTTTCTTCGCGCGGCTTGACCGGGCGGGCCAACACTTTTTGATAGAGGAAATCGAGTCGTTGAGCATCCTTGGCCGGCGAGGTGGAAATTATTTTTGCGGCCAGGATGCGCGCCGCTTCCACGAAACTCGAGTCATTCAACAGCGTGAGGGCTTGTTGCGGGGAGTTGGAGACGTTGCGGATGGCGGTGCATTCCTCGCGCGAGGGCGCGTCGAAATTCGCGAGCATCGGATGCAAAAAGGTGCGCTGCCAGTGGGTATAAAGGCCGCGCCGATATTCGCGGTCGTCGGTGTCGGCTACGTAATCGCGATTGGGAAATTGTATAGCCGCGTAGTAGCCGGCGGGCTGGTAAGGAAAAGCGCTGGGACCGCCGATGTCCTCGTTCAACAGGCCCGCAATGAACAACGCGTTGTCGCGGACGAATTCCGCTTCGAGACGGCGCGGCGATTGAGACGCGAGCAGGCGGTTGGCGGGGTCCAGTTCATGAATCTCCGGACGCGGATTGGAGGATTGGCGGTAGGCGGCCGACATGACCATGAGTTTGACCATGTGCTTCATGTCCCAACCGCTGTCCATGAATTCGACGGCGAGCCAGTCGAGCAATTGCGGATGGGTCGGCCATTCGCCTTGCGCGCCCAAGTCATCTACAACCAACGAAATGCCGTTGCCGAAAAATTGCTTCCAAGTCCGGTTCATCGTCGCGCGCGCGGTGAGTGGATTTTCCCGCGACACCAGCCAATGGGCGAGGTCAAGGCGCGTCAATCGTCGTCCATCCGGGTTGGGGACTTGTGGCAGGAAATGCGGGACGGCGGGCTGGACAATCTCGCCCGTGTCGTCCAGAAAATTGCCCCGTCCGAGAACGCGGGTTTCCGCCGGCGGCCAGGCAACGGTCACAACGGTCGGCGATTTTCCGTCACGGTATTCCAGCGCGGCGTGGTAGAGCTTTTTATATTCGTCGAACGACGCCGGGTCTGCTGTCGTGCTCGTGAAATAAGTTTCGCACAGCAATCCGGCCCGTTCACGGCGATCTTGGGACAACGCTGCCGACAACGCCGCTCCATTGCCGCATTTCAGCGGATCGCGGGCCGCGAAGGGCGAAACCGAGAGGCGCACGCAGCCAACGGAACCTTTTCCGAGCCGGACGACAAGCTCATCCCCGTCCTGCGCGTGGATTGGTTTTTCCAGCAGCCAAACCGCCGTCTGCGATGATTTTTCAAATTTGCCCGAAGTCTTCCAACCGTCCTTCACGCCGATAGTCGCGTAACCATTCACATAGCGTTCGTCTTTGATGTCGGCATCCGCATTATAAAATGAAATTGCGGTTTCCTTGGCGTTGTCCGGCGACTTCAATCCCGCCGACAAGTTCACCATGGCGCTGCCGTTCTTGATCTTGCCCATGAGGATGGTGCCGTCATGTTCCGGCCGGGGAAGCAACTCCAATCGGATCGCCGCCACCCAACCGGCCGCGAGCGGCAACCGAATCTCGTTTTCCTCTCCCGCCTTGGTGGTGAAAAGAATCGAGTTGTCGTCATTCACCGTGACGGCTGCGTTTGTTGATTCCGTCGCCGATTTTTTCAGCGCGCCGATTTCTGGTACGGGCGTGAACCAACCGTCCGCATGTTGTTGCAGAAATTGCGCGCTTGAATCGCACCATGCTTCAAAAGCCTTTGCCTGCGTCGAGTCGGTGTCGAGCTTCGCCGCGAAATTTTTTTCCAGCTCGGCGATGCGCTGATTGAGGCGGTCGAGACGCTGATGCAGATAAGGGCTGTCCACCGTGATCTCCGGCGGGAACGGGTGATCGTTGCTGAAACCTCTGAGATCGGGGTTGGGAGTGTAGCCGTAATCCATGTAAACGCCCCATTGCTTGACGTCGGCAAAGAACGCCTTCATCGAGTAAAAATCCTTCGTGGAAAACGGATCGAACTTGTGATCGTGGCATTCGCAACAACCCATCGTCGAGCCGAGCCAGGTTGTGGAAACCGTCCGCACGCGGTCGGCGCCGTATTTGGCGAGATATTCTTTCGGTTGTGCGCCGCCTTCGCGGGTGACCATGTTGAGGCGGTTGAATCCGCTCGCAATCAGTTGTTCCGTGGTGGGATGCGGCAGCAAATCGCCGGCTAGCTGTTCCACCGTGAACTGGTCGAACGGTTTGTTTTGGTTGAAGGCATTGATGACGTAATCGCGAAAGGGAAAGACGTTCACATTCTGATCACCGTGATAACCGACGGTATCGGCGAACCGGGCGAGGTCCAGCCAGGGCACGGCCATGCGCTCGCCGTAATGCGGCGAGGCCAGCAGGCGGTCCACCTGGCGTTCGTAGGCTTTTGAACTGGTGTCCTTGACGAAGCTTGAAACCTCCTCCGGCGTGGGCGGCAACCCGATGAGATCAAGGCTCAGGCGGCGGAGCAAGGTGCGCTTGTCCGCTTCCGGCGCGGGGGCGAGCTTGTGATTTTCCAGTTCGCCCAGGATAAAGGCGTCAATTGGATTTTTGACCCAGGAAGTTTTTTTTGTGCGCGGGATTTCCGGGCGGATGGGTTGGATGTAAGCCCAATGCGGCTGGTACTCGGCCCCGGCGGCAATCCAGCATTTCAAAGTTTCCTTTTGCGCGGCGGTCAGACGTTTGCGCGAATCTGGCGGCGGCATTTGGTCATCCAAATTAGTGGTATAAATGCGACGAACAAGTTCGGACTCGTCTGGTTTGCCCGGCAGGATGGCCTTTTTTTCGAGCGCGACTTCCCGCACGTCGAGACGCAATTTGGCTTTGCGGTTGTTCTTGTCCGGTCCGTGGCAGACGAAGCAGCTTTCGGAAAGAATCGGGCGGATATCGGCGTTGAACTCCAATTTGGCGGTTGCCGGCGCCGCTGGCGCCCGAGGCACTGAGAAGGCGACTGCGGCCCAGAGCAATCCACAGAAAATAATTCGCCTGCCGCGCCTGACGAATTCAAAGGCAAAGCTGATGAGTGTCACGCAAAAATCTCCTGCCATGCTCGTGTGATGTTGGATGCAATAAACCATCTTTTGACGCGGGTTGCCAGAGATTTAGTCATCCGGGATTCTGGAAATTGGCGTCGCGTTGACACCTCCCGGCATCGCCCTTAATTTACCGTTTATGTTCGAATTGGTTTCATCCTATCAACCCGCCGGTGATCAGCCGCAGGCCATTGCCAAGTTGACGGAAGGCTTGCTATCCGGTGCGAAGCATCAGGCACTGCTCGGGGTGACGGGTTCGGGCAAGACGTTCAGCATCGCCAATGTCATCCGCAATGTGAACCGCCCCACGCTGGTCATCTCGCACAACAAGACTTTGGCAGCGCAGCTTTACGCGGAGTTCAAGGGTTTTTTTCCCAATAACGCGGTCGAATATTTCGTCAGCTATTTCGATTACTACCAGCCCGAGGCCTACATTCCACGCACGGACACGTTTGTGGAAAAGGATTCGAGCGTGAACGAGGAGATTGAGCGGATGCGCCTCTCGACGATGAGTTCACTCTTCACGCGGCGCGATGTGGTGGTGGTGGCGAGCGTCTCGTGCATCTACGGCATCGGCAGCAAGGAAGATTATGAGGCGCTGGTGATTCCCCTCCGCGTCAGACAGGAAATCACGCGCGAACAATTTCTTCACCGGCTGGTGGATTTGCAATACACGCGCAACGACATCGAATTCACGCGCGGGCAATTCCGCGTCCGGGGCGACACCGTGGAACTTTGCCCGGCGGGACGCGAGGACGCATTGCGCATTGAGTTTTTTGGGGAAGAGATTGAGCGCATCACGCGTTTCGAGCCGCTGACGGGCAACAAAATCGAAGGGCTCACGGCGGTGACGGTTTTTCCCGGCAAACAATTCGTGACGCCGGCGGAGAAAATGAAGCCGGCCATTCTTTCCATCCGCGAAGAATTGGGCGAGCGCATCGCGTGGTTTGAGAAGCACGGGAAATTGATCGAGGCCCAACGCATCAAGATGCGGACGGAATATGACCTGGAGATGATGGAAGAAATGGGCTTTTGCTCGGGCATCGAGAATTATACGCGTCACATTAGCGCGCGCGCGCCGGGCTCACGGCCGACGACGTTGTTCGATTTTTTCCCGAAGGATTTTCTGCTGGTGGTGGATGAATCCCACGCAACAATTCCGCAGGTGGGCGGCATGTATGCGGGCGACCGTTCGCGCAAGACGACATTGGTGGAATATGGTTTCCGGCTGCCGAGCGCACTCGACAACCGCCCGTTGAACTTTGACGAATTTCAAGGCCTGTCAAACCAGACCATCTACGTCAGCGCCACGCCGGGGCCGAAGGAAATCGAATGGTCGCATGGCCGGGTCGTGGAACAAATCGTGCGCCCGACCGGCCTCGTTGACCCGCGCATCACGCTCAAGCCGTTGGCGGGGCAGATTGACGATTTGATCGAGGAGGCGCGCAAACGGGTGGAACTCAAGGAGCGGGTGCTCGTCACCACGTTGACCAAGCGGACGGCGGAGGAACTGAGCGAATACCTGCGCGGCATCGGCATCAACGTGCGCTATCTGCACAGCGAAATTGACGCCATCGAGCGCGTGGAAATTTTGCGGGGATTGCGCAAGGGCGAGTTCGACGTGCTGGTGGGCATCAATCTGTTGCGTGAGGGCCTGGACCTGCCGGAAGTTTCGCTGGTGGCGATTCTGGACGCGGACAAGGAGGGTTATCTCCGTTCCACGACCAGCCTCATGCAAACCGCGGGACGCGCCGCGCGGCATCTGAACGGCGAGGTGATTTTATACGCGGACGTGAAGACGCAAAGCATCCAGAAATTTCTCGCGGTGTCCGAGTATCGCCGGCAACGGCAGGTGGCCTATAACAAGGAGCACAACATCACCCCGCGCAGCGTGAGCCGGGCCGTCGAGGAAAGCCTGTCGTCCCATCATGAAGTCATTGACCAGGCGAACCTGCTGCTGCACGAGAAAGGCGTTGATTTCGACGTGACGGAAACTGTGCGAGAACTCGAGGAAGAAATGCTGGCCGCCGCGAACAATCTTGAATTCGAAAAGGCGGCGTTGCTCCGCGACCAGATTCGCGAATTAAAGCGCGCCACCGGCGATGGCAAGCCCGAGGAAAAATCGCGCCGCGTCAGTTATGGCAAGGGAAAGGGGCGGGC
>JAQGPB010000065.1 GCA_028293265.1 Pedosphaera sp.
ACAAAGTTTTTTTGCCCTTCTATCCGGGTGCGGGACGAGAAATTCATAATCTCATTATAAACATTGGTCTGCGTGGTAAAGCTGGCCATTTCAAATTCCCAAAATAAATAGCTTTTGCCTCGTGATCATGATTCTCGATGCTTTACGAAATACCCCGGAACGGCTATTAATCTTATCATGAACAAAACCCCGGCCCAACCCGTCAGCCTTGCTGGCTTATGAAGCATTGGTTGATCAACTTCCTGATTTCGATCTGGCTGGCTTATCCGGCATTGGCGCTGGCTGGTGCTTCCTCGTCGCCTGATGCAGATTCTTTCTCCCATGAAATCCGTCCGCTGCTGGATGAATACTGCGCCAAGTGCCATGGACCGGCCAAATCGAAAGGCGGCGTCAATTTAAGTTCCTTCACCAACACCATCTCCTTTTTTCACGACGTGCCTTTGTGGGAAAAGGTCGCCGAAAAAGTCCGCTCTCATGACATGCCGCCCGAAGGCAAGCCGCAACCCGCCGACGCCCAGCGCGCCGCCTTGCTTGCCTGGGTCGAAAAGGCGTTGAAGGACCTCAACGAGGGACGTTTGGCCGCCGACCCGGGCCGGGTGCTGATTCACCGGCTCAGCCGTACCGAATATAATTGCACCATCCGCGACCTCTTCGGCGTGGATTCAAAGCCCGCCGACAAATTCCCCAGCGACGGCGGCGGCGGCGGCGGCTTCGATAACAACGCCGACACCTTGTTCATTCCCCCCATCTTGATGGAACGCTATCTCGCCGCCGCCGCGGACGTGCTCGACCAAGCGCCGCGCGAACGGATTTTTTTCGCGCAGAAAGGCCTCTTGACCTCGGAACGCTCGGCCGCGCGCAAGATCATCGAAGAATTTGCCCGGCGCGGTTTTCGCCGCCCGGTGGAGGTCGGAGAAGCGGAACGGCTGCTCGGCCTGTTCGATCACGCCCGCCAAAAAGGCCAGGAATTCGAGCCTGCCGTCAAGACCGCGCTCACCGCCATTCTGGTTTCACCCAACTTCCTCTACCGCGTGGAGCGCGACATCGCCACGCCACAGCCTTACCGCATCACTGACTTCGAACTCGCCAGCCGCCTCTCTTATTTCCTCTGGTCCTCCATGCCCGATGAGGAATTGTTCAAGCTGGCCGTGCGCAATCGCCTGCACGACCCGGAGGTGCTGACCCGCCAAGTCCAGCGGATGATCCACGATCCAAAATCAAAAGCTTTCTCCGACAACTTCGCCGGACAATGGCTCCGCGTGCGTGAATTGCGAACCGCCGCCCAGCCCGACACCGGCAAATTTCCCGCCTACACGCCCGCATTGCAGGAAGCCATGTATGGCGAGGTCATCGAATTCTTTGCTTCCCTAATCAACGAAGACCAAAGCTTGCTCAAGCTGTTGGACGCCGATTACACCTTCGTCAACGCCGACCTCGCGCAACTCTACGGCATCAAGGGCATTCAGGGTCCGGCATTGCAGCGTGTGTCGTTGAGCGACCACAATCGCGGCGGCATTCTCGGCATGGCCGCCGTGCTTACCCTGACCTCCTACCCATTGCGCACCAGCCCGGTCTTGCGCGGCAAATGGGTTTTGGAACAAATCCTCGGCACACCGCCGCCGCCGCCGCCGCCACTGGTTGAGTCTTTGCCAAAAAATGACAAGGTGGTGGACGGCCTGACGCTTCGCCAGCGTTTGGAAAAGCACCGTGAAAAACCCGAATGCGCCTCCTGCCACCAGCGCATGGACCCGCTCGGTTTCGGTCTGGAGAATTTCGACGCCATCGGCCAATGGCGCACCAACATTGCCGGCCAACCGGTAGATTCTAGCGGCGTGTTGCCGGGCGGCGAAAAATTTCAAGGCCCCGTCGAACTCAGAAAAGTGCTGCTCAATCGCCGGGAAGATTTTGTTCGCAACCTCACCGAGAAAATGTTAGCCTACTCGCTGGGACGTGGGTTGGACTATTACGACACACCCACGGTCAGGAAGATTTCAAAAACCTTGGCCGAGCATGATTATCGCAGCTCAGTATTAATTACCGAGATCGTGAAAAGCTATCCCTTCCAATTCCGCCGCAACGAACCCATACCGCCCACTATGCCCTGACATGAAACCCTGGCAAATCTCCCGACGAACCATGCTCAAGGGCGTGGGCGCGATGTTAAGTCTCCCGCTTTTGGAAGCGATGGTCCCGCCCCGGGTGCTCGCGGGCGCGGCACGCAAATCACCCGTTCGCCTGGCCGTGCTTTACATGGCCAACGGCGTCAACCCCCACGCCTGGGCGCCCAAGGGGCAGGGCGCGGATTTCGAGCTTTCTCCGACGCTCCAGCCGCTGCAAAAGCTCAAGGATGAAATCCTCGTTTTGACGCAGCTGATGAATGCCCACACCGATACCGGTGACGGTCATTACGTCAAAACCGCTGCCTTCCTGACTGGCACGACCATCACCCGCACCACCGGCAGCGATTTGCGTTGCGGCGGTATTTCCATGGACCAAATCGCCGCCCAGCGCATCGGCAATTTCACTCCGCTGCCCTCGCTCGAATTGGGAATCGAACCGACTTCGACCGGTGTGGATGTCAATGTCGGTTACACGCGCCTTTATGGCTCGCATATTTCCTGGAGCACGCCCACCACGCCGTTGACCAAGGAAATCAATCCCCAGTTCGCGTTCGACCGGCTGTTCCGCTCCAGCGACCCGGCCAAAAAAGCCCGTGCCACCGATCAAAGCGTCGTTGACCTCGTCATGGAAGACGCGAAACGCCTGCAATCGAAGGTCGGCAAGGCCGATCAAGCGAAGGTCACGGAATATTTGGAAGCCGTCCGCGCCGTGGAGCGGCGCATCGAATTCGACGCCCGCCGCACGCGCGAAGAATACCGCGCCGATCCGCTCGTCCGCGCCGAAATCGAAAAGCTCGGCTCGCGCATCAAGAGTTATTATGACGATCCCGCGCAGGCCAGCGAGCGTTCCGGCGATCACACCGAGCACGTCCGCCTCATGCTTGACCTGATGGTGCTCGCGTTCTGGAGCGATTCCACGCGCATTTCCACCTTCATGTTTGCCAACGCCGTAAGCGGCAAAAATTTTTCCTTCCTTGAAGGCGTCAAGGGTGGTCACCACGAAATCTCGCATCACGAGGACAAGCCGGAAAAATTGGAACAATACAAGCGCATCAACACCTGGCACATGGTCCAGCTCGCCTACATGCTGGAAAAGATGCAATCCATCAAGGAAGGCGAGGGGACGTTGCTCGATAATTCCATGGTGCTCTTCGGAGCCGGCATGCGCGACGGCAACGCGCATGATCCGCACAACCTGCCCCTGGTTCTCGCCGGTCGCGGTGGCGGCACCATCTCCCCCGGTCGTCATCTCGTTTACGAGAAAAACACTCCGCTTTGCAACCTCTACCGCTCCATGCTCACCCGCCTCGGTTCCCCCGTCGAATCCTTCTCCGACAGCACCGGCGAACTCCCCGGCCTGAACGACCCCGCATTTAAAGGAGCCACTTAACTGGCCTTTATTGCGCTTTCTACACCGTCCCAATCATGCAGATATTCTCACATCGTATATTTGGTCGCCAAAACTCATGACGATGTCACAATCCTCCAACCGTTTCACCCTGGCAACATCGCTTGCCTTGCCTACCCGCTCAAAATCTTGGGCTTGCCCAACATCTTGCGTCCAAGAGTTCGGGCTTATCAGGAACAACTGGGACGCCCTGCTTTGGATGAATACCTTGTAGTTTGTCTGATTCGCCATGTACCTCCAAGATTACTTGCAACCTGCGGATGGCAACAACGTGTGAAAGCCTTACAGGTAATGTCTTCGGCGTCCTACAGGCTGACCCTGTCTTGCGGTTGTGTCCCGCATCAAAACGAACATCGTTGCGAGCCTGGTCACAGGCGTGTTGCCCACGGCCCCGGAGTGCGCCCGTCCCGGGCGCAGCAACGTGCAAACTGGCGCCGGTCCGCGCATTCACGAAGCTCGTCTGCCCCCCATGAGTATTTTTCTTCATCCGTTTCGAATTGGTCAACACGCCCTTGCTTGGGATGCTGCAAGGCAATATTTTTCTAAGCCACAGGTCTGGCCGGACTTCCCTCCCAACTCGTTCCCGCCGGCAACGTCTCACCCTTCATCAACAACGAAAGTTCCCCCAGCGAACTGCCCGCCTCCATCTTCGTATCATACAAAATAATTGAGCCCCCGCCGAGCACGCACCGCGCTCCAATATCCACCCGCGAAATCTTCATCACCCGGTCCTCGAACAAATGAGTCTGCGGTCCGCAATCACTGTTGAGCGCCGCATCGTCGCCAATCGAAACGACATCGAACTCCGTAATATCAGTCGTCTCCATGAACACGCGCCGGCCGATTTTGCACCCGAGCAAACGCAGATACGCCGGCAGAAACGGCGTCCCGCTCAACAACCCGGCAAAAAACGGCACCGCTAGATTTTCATAAGTTGAAGTAACCAGCTCACTCCGCCAGACGAAATTGTTCCACAGCGGCTTTTCCACCGGACGATACCGGCCAATCACCAGCCACTTGAGCACAACCCCAAAAAGCCCCGCCGCCGCGCCATAGGCCAGATACAACAACGGGAACACCGCCGCCACCTGCCACAAACTCCAGCCGTATTGATCGTCGTCATTCAGATCCACCACGAAGGACATAAGCAGCGAAGTCAGTGCAATCAGGCACGTGAGCGGCAGGATGACGCGCACAAATTCGATGATTGCCCGCTGCACAAACAGATGGCGATGTGGTCGAAAAGTGGAACCCTCGTCGAATTGCTGCGCGGCCTGCCGCTGCGGCAAAAAGACCGCCGGTGTCCCGAACCACGACGAATCAGTTTTGAGCGCATCCTCGCGTCGCGCGGGCGGCACGGAAAGCACGCCGATCAGCACGCCATCACCAATGGCCGCGCCCGCCGGCACGACGGCGGCGTTGCCAATGAAAGCGCGCCGCGCAATCACCGTTTCTTCCAGCACAAATTCCCCATGCTGAACGCGCGGCGCTCCCAGCACCACGCCATCCGCCACGAAACTTTCTTCGCCAATGTTGAGCGTGTCAAAACCAATGGACGAGGCCGTGGACACCTCGGCCCGCGCACCAAGTTTCACGCCCAGCAGCCGATACCAAGGATTGAGATAGATCGTCGCGTAGAGCGGGTTCACCGTATCAAGGCTGAGTTCCATCAATTTGTCCGCCAGCCAATGACGCACATAGGCCAGGCTGAAAACGGCATGTCGCGCCGGACGCACCCGTCCAACAAGCAGCCATTTCAGCAGCGCAATTTGCAAACACATGGAAACCACGAAAATCGCCGCCAGCACCGGCGACAGGAGCAGGAAATGATATGCATCCGATGCCTGGTCCAATTCCGCCATCAGCATCATTCCTGGAAAAATCGGCAGGATTGTGAAAACCGGAAAGATGAACAGCAACACGCCGAACATCGCCGCGTAACCCACGCGTACAGCAGAGGAGGGACGCGCCACAGAACTGGCCGTGGCATGGCGAACGAAGCGGGCAGGGGAGCCGCCCCAAACTTCCCCCGCAGGCACGGTCACGCCCGGCGGCACCATCGAAAGATCCTCCACTTCCGCGCCGTCCTCCAACCTCGCGCCAGGAGCCACCGCGCTGTTCGCGCCAAGGTAGCAGCCGCGCCCCACGCAAACCCGGCCGATTTTCAACCGCCCGTTTTCCACCTTCCAGCAAGAGAGCGTCGCGCCGGGACTGAAACTGGCGTCATCGCCGATCTCGACACAATCGGGCGCGTCAATGGTATCATCACGCAGAAAGACGTTTTGCCCGATGCGCGCCCCCAGCAGGCGATAATAAAAGGCCATCAGCGGCGTGCCGCCAAGAAACTCCGTCGGCACCGTATCCAGCACGCGCCGCACCAACCACCAGCGAAAATAATATGCGCCCCAAAGCGGATGTTCGCCCGGTTTCAGCCGCCCGATGACCAGCCATTTGACCACAATGCCAATGCCCAGCATCACCGGAATCGCCGCGACAAAGAACGCCAGCGACAACGCGACCGCAACGAACTTGTTCATTTCCTGGTTCGATAGAATCGCGTAGGAAAGATAAGGAATAAGCCATTGCAACGAAAACACGGCGAAGATAAACACGAGGCTCACGGCCTGCGCGGCCGCACACGCAAAATAACGCCACGACGGCACAGGCAGAAATTCCTCCCGTTGTTTGGCCCGCGCCGTGGAATCCGTCGCACGCGGTCGCGTGGCGTCCAAACGTATGGCCAGTCTGCGAATCGTCGGCTCGTTATAAACATCCACCATCGAAACATGCGCCAGCGCAGTTTGCTTGCGAGCCAGCGAAACCATGCGCGCGGCGCGCAGCGAATGTCCGCCGAGGCCGAGAAAGAAATCGTCCTCCACCGACACCGGCAACGGAGCGAAGATTTCGCGCCAGACCGTGTGCAACGCAGTTTCGGTTGGCGTGGTCGGCGCCACGATGACCCGCTCCTCGGCCGGCGCCGAACGTGTCGGCTTTGGGAGACTCTTGCGATCCACCTTGCCGCTGGGCAAAGTGGGCAACGTGGCTACGACCTCGAACAATGCCGGCACCATGTAGCTTGGCAGCCGCTCCTTCAAGCACGCGCGCAAAAACGTTTCGTCCACTGCGCTCTCCTTGCCCGGCAGCACATACGCCACCAAAATGTCCACGCCTTGTTCATCCTTGTGCAAAACCACGGCGGCGTTACGGACACCTTCCATACCGGCCATGACAGCTTCGATCTCCGAAAGCTCGACGCGAAAACCCCGAATCTTCACCTGCGTGTCCATCCGGCCAAGAAATTCAATCTGCCCAGCGGCATTCAACCGCGCGAGATCACCGGTACGATAGAGCACCGGATCGCAGCCGCCGGGCACAAATAACGGATTGGGAATGAATTTCTCCGCCGTCAAATCAGCGCGCCCCACGTAACCCAACGCGAGTCCCGGTCCACCGATGCAAAGTTCGCCGGATTCGCCCGGCTTCACCGCCGCAAGCTTTTCGCTGAGAAAATGGCAGGTGTAATTCGGCAGCGGGCGTCCAATTGTGACCGGTTGGTCTGCCGCGATTTCGGCCACCGTCGCGGTGATGGTGGTTTCCGTCGGGCCATACGTGTTGAGAATGCGCAGGCCCGGACGCGTGTGGAGCCGCACCAGTTCCGGCGGGCAGGCTTCGCCGCCGAGGTTCAGCAGCCGCAGCGTGGGCACGGTCGTTTCCTGCATCGCCAGCAGTGTCGGTACGCAAGACCAGACCGTCACTTCCTCCCGTGCCAGCAACGCCGCTAGGTCGCTGCCCGCGCGCATCATTTCCGTCGTGCCGACGAGCAACGTGGCCCCGGCAGTCCAGGTCGGCCAAATTTCTTCCAGCGACATGTCGAACGAAAGTGAAAATCCTTGAAACACCACATCATTCTCGCGCAACCCGAGCACCGAGCCTTCCGAGCGCACGAGATGACAGATCGAACGGTGCGAAATCATCACGCCTTTGGGCCGCCCGGTGGAACCCGAAGTGTAAATGATGTAGGCGCAGTCATCAGGTGTCAGGCTCGTTTCCGCGCACGTCAACACTTCACGGGCACAAGCAGCCATCTCGGCCTCCTCGTCTTCAAACACAACCACCTGACAAGGCAACGCGCCCGGCGCTGGAGCAAGTTCGCGCGCGGTGATCAGACAGCGCGCCCCGCAATCACTGACAACATAAGCCGCGCGCTCCAGCGGACAATCCGGATCGAGCGGCACATAGGCCGCACCTGCCTGAAGCACGCCCAGCACGGCCACATGCATGTCCAGGCCGCGCGGCATCCAGATCGCAACACGTTCACCTCGCCCTACGCCAAACCCGCGGAGATACCGCGCCAGTTGCGACGAACGACGAAGCAATTCTCCGTAACTCAAAACTTCGTTTCGGCAACGCAACGCCGGATGTTCGGGACGCCGCCGCGCCGAAGCCGCAAACAACTCGTGAAGCAGTTCGTCCCGCAAAAAATCGGGCCGGGATTCACCAGCGAGGAACGAGCGCAATGTGGCGGACATGCGAGTTTATGACATCCTATTGAGACTCAGAAAAACAATGCGACAAACGCACTCAGCTTCTTCTCCCTCTCCGCACGACGCAGGAGTGGGGAGAGGGCTGGGGAGAGGTGTGCCTTAAATTGGATGCTTCGGTTTTGTTCCATTACTTTTCTGAACCTCAATAATCAGGCCGTTGCCAGTTTGCAAGCGCGGCGGGTTTTCTGCCCCTCCTCGTGCTACGCCAGCAAGCCCTTGACGACTTCCCCATGCACATCCGTCAGCCGGAAATAGCGTCCTTGAAATTTGAAAGTCAGTTTCTCGTGATCAATCCCCATCGTTCGCAGGATGGTCGCGTTGAAATCATGAATATGCACCGGGTCCTTCACGATGTTGTAACAATAATCGTCGGTTTCACCGTAACTGATTCCCGGTTTGATTCCGCCGCCGGCCATCCACATCGTGAAGCAGCGTCCGTGATGGTCGCGTCCGTAATTGTCCTTCGTCAGTTCACCCTGGCTGTAAACCGTTCGCCCGAACTCGCCGCCCCAGATCACCAGCGTGTCATCCAACAATCCGCGGGTCTTCAAATCCTTGATCAACGCCGCCGCCGGCTGGTCCACGTCCTGGCATTGGCCCCTGACCTGTTGCGGCAAATTGTTATGCTGGTCCCAGCCGCGATGCATCAATTGCACGAAACGCACACCCCGCTCAACCATGCGCCGCGCCAGCAGGCAGTTGCGCGCAAAGCCGCCGTCCGTTGCAGCTTCCTTGACGCCATACATGTCCAGAATATTCTGCGGCTCCTTGGAAAGATCCGTCAAATCCGGCACCGAAGTCTGCATCCGAAACGCCATCTCATATTGTGCAATGCGCGTGTTGATCTCCGGATCGCCAAACGTTTTCTCCGCCATTTGGTTCAGTTCCCGCTCCGCGTCCAGCATCCGCCGCCGCGACCCTGCATCCACGCCCGGCGGATTCGACAAATACAAAACCGGATCCGCACCCTTGCCAAAACGCACACCCTGGTGCCGGCTGGGCAAAAAACCGTTGCCCCATAAGCGCGAAAAAATCGGCTGGTCTGTCTTGTTCCCGCTCCCCTGCGAAATCATCACTATAAATGCTGGCAACTGCTGGTTCTCCGTTCCTATGCCGTAACTCAGCCACGCCCCAAGGCTCGGACGCCCCGGTTGCTGGCTGCCCGTCTGAATATAAGTCGTCGCCGGGTCATGATTGATCGCCTCGGTGTTAAGCGTTTTGATGATCGCAATGTCATCCACCACCGTCCCGAGGTGCGGCAGCAACTCACTTAACCAGGTCCCATTTTTCCCATGCTGCTTGAACTCAAACATTGGCGCTACGCAGGGGAACGAACTCTGCCCCGACGTCATCCCCGTGATCCGCTGCCCCATCCGCACCGATGCCGGCAACTCTTTGCCGTGAAACTCTTTCAACTTCGGCTTGTAATCAAACAGGTCAATA
>JAQGPB010000110.1 GCA_028293265.1 Pedosphaera sp.
ATCGGCGAGAATCAGGTTGAACAATTTCGCGCGCTGGGTGAGGCCCGCTTCGATTTTGGCCCATTCCGGCGGCGGAATGAGCAGCGGCACCATGTCGAGTTCCCAGGGCCGGTCCATGCCTTGGGGATCGCCATATACATTATAGGTGACGCCGTGCTCGCGAATGATGCGCCGGGCGTTCTCCCAACGGAGGGCGAGTTCGCCGCGGCCGAGGCGGTCAAGGGACGCGGCGAATTTTGTCCAATGCGGACGCAGTTCGCCCGGAGCCGAGGCCATTTCATCATAAATGCCGGGCAGGGAGGGATAGCCGGCGAACATGTTCGCCGGCCGTTCCATCGTTTCTGTGTCTGATGAACCACTCATCGGGGTGATTGCGGATTGCGGATTGCGGATTGCGGATTGCCCGGAGTCGAATGGCGGTTGATGCTTGGAAAAAAAGTGTCAGCATTGAAGGCTGGTGCTCGCGGAAAAAGCGGCAGAGGACTGCCGCACTCCAAGACCTGGCGGAGGTTTGAACGGGCCTCGTTTTTGCCATTCAATCCAATCGGTTGTGCAATGTGATTCTGCATCATGCTGTCGTAAAAGCCGGTTATTCTTTGCGACCCGGGAGCGAGGCGCAACGCAAATCGAGCGTCAATGGAAATTCGGGATTGCGCACGGGTGGTCGCAGCTTCATCGGGCCGGGGGTGTGGCCGAACTTCAGGAAGCGGGCGAGGCGGCGGCTTTCGGCTTCGTAGGCGTTGACGGGGAGCGTGGTGTGGCTGAGTCCGCCGGGGTGGGAGACGTGATACGTGCAGCCGCCGATGGAACGCTGGTTCCAACTGTCCACGAGGTCAAAGGTGAGCGGCGCATGGATGCCGATGGTCGGGTGCAGGGCTTCGGGCGGTTGCCAGGCGCGGTAGCGGATGCCGGCGACATATTCGCCGGCGGTGCCGGTGGGAGTGAGCGGGACTGGCTGGCCGTTGCAGGCGAGCTGGTGGCGCGTGTCAGTCATGCCCTGGATCTTGACCTGGAGGCGTTCGACGGAGGAATCAACGTAGCGGACTGCCCCGCCGGCGGCTCCTTCCTCGCCCAGAACCTGCCAGGGTTCGAGAGCTTGACGGACTTCGAGGTCAACGCCGCGGCGGGCAATTGAGCCGTAAACCGGGAAGCGAAATTCGAGATGCGGCTGGAACCATTCGGGCTTGATGGGGTAGCCAGCGGTTTGCAGGTCTTCAATGATGTCGCGGAAATCCTGTTCGACGAAGTGCGGCAGCATGAAACGGTCGTGGAGGCCGGTGCCCCAGCGGACGAGCTGTTGTTCGTAGGGCTGGTTCCAGAAGCGGGCGATGATGGCGCGGAGCAGGAGTTGTTGCGTAAGGCTCATGCGCTCGTGCGGGGGCATTTCGAAGGCGCGCAATTCGACCAGTCCAAGCCGGCCCGCGCTGGAATCGGGCGAGTAAAGCTTATCAATACAAAATTCGGCGCGATGAGTGTTGCCGGTGGCATCAACCAACAGGTTGCGGAACTGGCGGTCCACGAGCCAGGGCGGTACGTTCGCGGCGTCGGGAATTTGTTTGCAGGCCAGTTCCAGTTCGTAGAGCGAATCGTTGCGGGCCTCGTCCACGCGCGGGTGCTGGCTGGTGGGGCCGATGAAAAGGCCGCTGAACAAAAAGGAAAGCGACGGATGATTTTGCCAGTAGCGAAGCAGGCTGGCGAGCATCTTGGGCCGGCGTAGAATGGGACTGTCGGGCGCGGTGGGGCCGCCGATGACGACGTGGTTGCCGCCGCCGGTGCCGACGTGGCGGCCGTCCATCATGAATTTTTCCGCGCCCAGCCGGGTAATGCGCGCCTGTTCGTAAAGCGTGGTGGTGTTGGTCACCAGTTCGTCCCAACTGTGCGCGGGCTGAAGATTCACCTCGATGACGCCGGGGTCGGGCGTGACCTTGATGTGATTGAGCCGGTGGTCGTGCGGCGGCGGGCTGCCTTCGATCATCACGGGCAGCTTGAGTTCCGTGGCGGTTTCCTCGATGGCGCTGATCAACTCCAGATAATCCTCAGCGATGCGCACGGGTGGCATGAAAACGTGAAGCCGTCCGTCGCGCGGTTCGACGCAAATTGCGGTGCGGACGATGCCATCGGCGGATTGCAAATGAGCGGGCTGGCGCTCATCCTGTTCGGAGCGATTGGCCATTTCGGATTCACGCGCGGCGGCGACGGCGGCGATGAATTGCTGGGGCGGGTGGAAGTGCGGGCGCTGGCTGCGGCGAAGCTGGGCGCGATTCGGCAGTGGCGGCAGTTCGGTCATCGGATCGGGCGGATTGATGTAGGGATAATCCGAACGCGAAACCCAGGGAATGGAATCCAAGGGCAAGCGCAGGCCGATGGGGGAATCACCCGGCAGCAGGAAAAGATGTTCGGGACGCAGGAACCACGGGCCGCTTTTCCAATGGATGCGGTCGCCCGCCTGCCGTTCGAGGGGAAGAATGTAACCGGCGATTTTATTCAGGCCTTGGTTGAAAATATTTGAGAGCCGGGCGCGTTCTTCCTTGTCGTCGAGCCGGGATTGGAGCGGGTCCACGTTGGTCGGCAGCCGCCGTTCGCGCCACATATAA
>JAQGPB010000155.1 GCA_028293265.1 Pedosphaera sp.
CTCACCCAGCAGTGGGAGCAGTTGATTGCCTGGCAAACGGGGCAAGGAGAGGATTTGGAGTGTTATCCGCAGCTTCTGCCATCCCTGCTCCGGGCGCGCGGAGAAATTGGTGACTTGCGCGGGCTGACCGAGTTGTTTGAACGGCATAAGGCGCAAATTGCAAAACTCGCCCAGGCGGAGACGCGCGATCAATGCCGCCTGATGCTTTTCGCATTTTGTGGCAGACGCCAACTGGTTGAGCGCCTCTTTGCCGGCAGCCTGGCCATGATGCCGGCCCCGATCCGGGAATTCTGGCTGGCGACGACTGATCTGGCAGCAGGCGCAACGGAGTCCGCAAAGAGCCGGCTGGAGCAGTTGCTGCCGGCGGCCGATCCACCGATGCGGCTGGCGATTGAGAGACGCCTTACGCGAAGCTTGGTTCCAATGGAGGCGCTGTCTGAGTCCGCCGAAAGGCTGATCGAGAACGCCGCGGTGGAGCATGGCCACGATGAAAATTTTGGCGAGGGACGTCCGTTGATTCGGAAACACGCGCGGGCCACGCAGATGCTTATTGCGCTCAATGTGCTGATGTTCGCGGCGGAAATGCACCTGGGCGGCTCGACTGACATGGACGCGCTGTATCGTCTGGGAGCGCTCTATGGTCCGGCGGTCCATGGCGGCGAATGGTGGCGGCTGGTGGCGTCGCTATTTTTGCACTATGGGCCGATCCATCTGGGGATGAACATGCTGGCGTTGTGGTGGCTGGGGCCATTCATGGAATTCGCGCTCGGCTGGGGAAAGTTTTTGCTGGTTTATTTTATCACGGGAATCGGGTCCATGGGCGTGGTGATGGGGTATGCTTCCAGGCCGGATGGCGACCAAATGACCGTCGGCGCTTCGGGTTGCGTGATGGGCCTGATCGGGGGAACCGGGGCGCTGATGCTGCGCGCCTGGCTGCGGGACAGGGCACCGGCAGCCAAACGGCGGCTCTTCTCAATATTTGTCATCGTGGCGACGCAGAGCGCGTTTGATTTGATAATTCCGCAAATAAGCATGACGGCGCACTTATCCGGCGTGGTGATCGGCTTTGCGGCAACGCTGGCCTTGCGCGACCGGTTGCGAATAGTGCCGCCGTTTCGTCCGGTTGGCGGAAGGACTTGAACGATTGCTGAAAAATGGAGCGAATGCTCCTTGCTTTTGGCAATGAAGGAGGAATCCGCTCTGCCGGACCCCTCTTAAATGTTCAACGCTTCAGTGAGGGTCGCAGTGGCTTGACCGGTTCCGGGGTTTTGTAATGCCGCTTCAGCCCGACTTCGTTCAGCAATCCCGCCGGCACCCGGGCGATGAATTCCGGAAAGCTGCGCTCCACGCGGTCGCGGATCAGCTTCTGCCCGGTTTTCGAAGCCCAGAATTCCTCCTCGATTTTTGACAGGGCGACACCCCCTTCTTCGGCCGACATGTTTTCGCGCTTGGCCAGCAGCCAAACCAGTTCCTGGTCGCCCGGCAGGCAGACCGGGAAGGGCACAAATTTCAAGGTCACTTCCTGCTCGTCGCTCGCGTCCGCGGCAACCGGCCCCACTTTGACCTCGCTGCTGAACTGCCCGCCATCGGGCATTGAAACCTCCACGGTGAGACTCTTCTCTTTTTTGTTGGGCTTGACCGTGATGTCGCCGTCGCCAAACGAAGCGGCCAACTGGAGTTTCACATCCTCGACTGTTTTTTGCTCAAGATCGGGCAGTTCGATCTTGGCGCAGAACTTCTCGAACGCCAAAACCCGCGCCTTGGCCTTGAGTTCATCTTCAATGGCCTGATAAATTTTTCCGGCCAATTGGGCGTCGTGGGTGGCTTTGGGCAGCACCCGTTTCAGCAAATCCAGCAACTGCGCTTCGTTCGTTTTCTTCGCTTCTTTTTTCATAAATAAAAATGGGACAATGTTGTGCCGGATTTTTCAATGGAGTGCAATGCCTTATGAGAAACAAATGTGAAAATTGCCCGCGGAGCCGCCCTTTCGGTCAACCGCAGGGCTGATTCTGCTACAGCAGGGCGAGTTGTTGCCCATTCGGCTCCCGCAAATTGCCCACACCGAGACCGAGCAACCGGAGTGCACGCGAAACCAGCTTGTCCCGGCCCAGGAGGAAGCAAGCCAAACGGTAGATGTCTGCGGCCTCGGTCAAGGGTTCTTCGACTGAAGTCTGGCGCGTCAAGGTGGTGAAGTCACTGTAGCGTAATACCAAAGCTTTTCTCCCCCCCGGCATGCCGCTGGTTGAAGCTACTCGGCGAAATCCCTCCGTTCCCTCTGTTTGCTCCTGTAAAATTTTTCCCATTTGTGTCATTCCTGCAAGAAAGTCCTCGACAGATTGTCGCCCATATGAAATAATCTTACCCGTATGAGCCAAGGAGAGCCATATCGGACAGCCACTGCTGCCCGCGCCCACCGGCGAAGCGCCCGCCGGAATGACGTTTCATTTTCCACCAGCGTCCGACACGCCCGCGACTGTCAGCGGAACCACTCCGCCCCCCATTCCCCTGCCACATTCCCATTCCCCGCGTTTTGTGCGTTTTGCGCCTTTTCGCGGCCATTCACCATCAACCACTTGCAAACATTGTGTCGCTTTGTTTCGCTTAATTTCGCTTAATGCCGCTTGGCCAGCCTATCAACCCTCAACCAGTTCGGCGCGGAGTTTCTCACCAAATCTGTACGAAATCTCACCCTCAGCCAAAAACCCTCCCTTCATCCGCCTCCAGCCGGGGCGTCAATCTCCAACCCGGCGACGTCAGGAACGCCATTGCAGAAATGAACCGCGCCGGAATCATCATGGTGCACCGGCCAGCTCATTTTTACGCGCCTTGGCTATGGCCAGATATTCGCCAGACAAAATTGCAGACAAGCTGATCCTTGGAGAATTTCGACACTACTCGCGGAATTGCAGCGCGGCGAGGCGGCGGTAAACACCATTCTCAATGGCTTGCAGTTCCTCGTGGGTGCCGGATTCCACAACCCGGCCATCGGCGATGACGACAATCCGGTCCACGTGCCGCACGGTGGCGAGCCGGTGGGCAATGATAAAAGAAGTTCGCCCACGCATCAGGGTTTCCAGCGCCTCCTGAATCAGGCGTTCGCTCTCCGAATCCAGCGAACTGGTGGCTTCATCCAGGATGAGGATGGCGGGGTTCTTCAGGATCGCCCGCGCAATGGCGACGCGCTGGCGCTGGCCGCCGGAAAGTTTGATGCCGCGATCACCAACCAGCGTGGCATAGCCCTCGGGAAAAGCCCGGATAAACTCGTGCGCATTGGCCTGCCGGGCGGCTTGCTCGATCTCCTCCTCGCTCGCGCCCGGCTTGCCATAGGCGATGTTCTCCGCGATGCTCCCGCCAAAAAGCAGCACCTCCTGGGGCACCATGGACATTTGCCCGCGCAGCTCCGTGAGCCGGTAGTCGCGTGCGTCCCGGCCGTCAATCCACAGGCAGCCCGCCGACGGGTCATACAGACGCAACAACAGGGAAATGAGCGTAGATTTGCCAGCGCCGCTCGGGCCGACGAGCGCAATCCTTTGTCCGGAATTCGCCGCAAGCTTGATCCCGTGAAGCACCTCGACCCCCTGCCGCGAAGGGTAGGTGAAGGAGACATTCTCAAACACCACATCGCCCCGCAACCGGGGCAACGTGGAGGGCGGCGCGGGTCCCAGGCGGGCCTCCACTTCACCGGTTTCCCGGAGCAGTTCCCGCACCCGCTGCGTGGCTCCGATGGCTTTCTGAAGCTGGCTGTATAACTCCGCGAACTGACCCATCGCTCCGGCCACAAACGTCGTATAGAGCCCGAAACGGGTCAGGTCGCCGAA
>JAQGPB010000165.1 GCA_028293265.1 Pedosphaera sp.
CGATGGAGGCGAGTTTGATTTGAGGAAACTTCTTGATCAGCGCGGGCAGGTCGAATCGCGCGTGAAAATTCTCCACGGTAGAGCTGCTGGTAAAGGTGACCCAATCCGCTCCTTCTTCCAGCAATGCGGCTGCCGCACCGCTCACGTCCTCGGTTTCAGGTACGGTCTGGTAGCACGCGATGTCATCCACGATGGCGCCCAAAGCTTCGAGGTCTTTCGGCAGTTCAGGACTCGCCACCTGCGCGCGCACCAAAAGAATCTTGAGGTTTTCGACGCTCTCGTAACTGATGAGGGCCTTGACAATTTTGGCGCTGACGTATTCCTCCGGCATCACGTCCACTTTGAGATGCAGTTCCTTGAGTTTGGCGGCGGTGGCGGGGCCGACAGCGGCAATGCGCACGCCGCCGATGTCGCGCAGGTCTTCAAAAGCCTTGAAGAATGAATCGAAAAACATGGTCACGCCGTTGGGGCTGGTGAAGACGATCCAATCATATGAATTTAATTCGAGGAGCGCGTCGGCCAAATCGGCCTTGCGGTCGGTCGGGACAATCCTGATGGTGGGAATTTCCAATACTTCGGCGCTCAGTTCCGACAATTGCCGGGCGAGCTGGCTGGCTTGTTCGCGCGTGCGGGTGACAACCACACGCTTTCCGAATAAAGGGCGCTGTTCATACCAATTCAAGGTCTTGCGCAGTTTGACGACGTCACCAATGACGGTCACTGCCGGAGCGGTGAACTTGGATTTTTCCACAACGTCCGCGATGGTCGCGAGGGTGCCCTCGATGGATTGTTGGCGGCCAGTTGTGCCCCAACGCACCATGGCGACGGGCGTGGCGGCGTCGAGGCCGTGTTCGATCAGCTTGGTGGCAATTTCGCGGATGCGGCTGACACCCATGAGGATGATCTTGGTGCCAGAAATTTTGGCAACCTGCGCCCAATCAATGCTGGATTCGTCCTTGGCCGGATCTTCGTGACCGGTGATGACAGTGTAGCTGGAGCAATGTTCGCGGTGGGTGATGGGAATGCCGGCGTAATTCGGCCCGGCCACGGCGGATGAAATGCCAGGAACAACTTCAAAGGCGACCTTGGCGGCGGCCAGTTCTCCCGCTTCCTCGCCGCCACGGCCAAACACATAAGGGTCCCCGCCCTTGAGACGCACAACTGTTTTGCCTTCGCGCGCCTTGGCAACAAGGAGATTGTTCAATTCCTCTTGCGGAATGGCGTGATCGGCAGAACGCTTGCCGGCATAAATAATTTCGGCGCCCTTCGGAGCCATGCGCAGCAGATCGCGGTTGACCAGTGCGTCATAAACCACCACTTCGGCGCGCCCGAGCAGTTCCGCCCCGCGCAAGGTGAGCAAGCCAACATCTCCCGGCCCCGCGCCCACCAGATAAACTGTCCCTTTAGATTTCATTCTTTAAAACTGTAGGCGCAACGGCCAATTCCCGCAATAACGCAGCCGAAAATGGAGCAAGATATTTTGCGCTCGCAGCGCGGTGGCTGCCGGACTATTTTCGGGCCATGGAAGCGTTTTGTTACCATGGTGATTTTGAAAACCTCTGCCCAGCGTGTCTGCAATGATGGACCTGCCGCAACAACCGGTCTGGATCACCGGCGCAAAAGGACTCATTGGCAATTGCCTGGTGCATGCCGCGTCAGAATGCGTCCCCAGCCGGCGTGCCATTGGACTCACGCGCGAGCAAATTGACCTCACGGATTTTTCCGCGGTGCGACGCGCTTTTCATGAACAAAGACCGCAACTCATCATTCACTGCGCTGCCTTGAGCAAAAGCCCGGATTGTCAGGCCAATCCGGCGCTCGCCAGGAAATTGAATGTCGAAGTCACGGCGTTGCTGGCGGAACTGGCTGCGGAGATTCCGTTTATTTTCTTCTCCACTGATTTGGTGTTTGATGGCCTCTTGGGCAATTACGACGAATCGGCTTCGGTCAACCCGCTCAGCATTTATGCGGAAACTAAAGTTGAGGCCGAAAAAATCGTGCTGGCCAATCCAAAACATACGGTCATCCGCACTTCATTGAATGGCGGGACTTCGCCAGCGGGTGACCGTGGTTTTAACGAAGAAATGCGCCGCGCCTGGCAGCAGGGCCGGACATTGAAACTATTTATGGATGAATTTCGCTCGCCGCTTCCCACAGTCGTCACGGCGCGCGCTGTTTGGGAACTGGCGGCGCTTAATCAACCGGGATTATATCATCTCGCCGGCAGCGAAAAATTATCGCGCTGGCAAATCGGACGACTGCTGGCCGCGCGCTGGCCGCAATTTAATCCACAAATTCAGGCAGGTTCGTTGAAGGAATATCAAGGCGCGCCCCGTTCGCCCGACACCTCGTTGAATTGCGCCAAGGTGCAAAAACTCCTGAGCTTTCCCCTGCCCTCGTTGGGCCAATGGCTCGCGGATCATCCTCGGGAAATTTTTTGACTGAAGCAGCGGCACGGAAAGCTGCCAGGAATTCCCGTATGAAAAGGCCGTGGCTGGGTAAAATTGATAACTCGAGTGGATGACACGGGACTTTTGTTTCAGACCTTCCATGGTAAATTTTAGAGGTGGTTTCGCCTGCCAATACTGCTGAAGCACAATACCGTGGCCGCATCGCGCCATCGCCGACAGGTTTTTTGCATCTCGGCCATGCACGGACGTTTTGGGTTGCGCAGCAGCGCGCGCGTGAGCGAAACGGCATTCTGCTTTTGCGCAACGAAGACCTCGACGCTGTACGCTGCAAGCCAGAGTTCGTCACAGCAATGTTCGAAGACCTCCGTTGGTTTGGCTTTGAATGGCAGGAAGGCCCCGATTGCGGTGGTCCATTCGGCCCGTATTCCCAAAGCCAGCGCCGGGATTTATATGCCGCCGCTTTTGAAAAACTTCGCGCCGGCAATTTCATCTATCCCTGCTCGTGCTCGCGCAAAGACCTCCAATCCGCCGCCTCCGCGCCACATGCGGCCGATGATGAAGTTATCTATCCCGGAACATGCCGTCCCAAGCAAAAGGCGCAGATTAAAAATCAAACCTCCGCATGGCGCTTCCGGGTTCCCGACGGCGAGACCGTTTCTTTCACCGATGGTCACTTCGGCCCGCAACAATTTGTCGCCGGAAAAGATTTTGGCGATTTTGTTGTATGGAGACACGATGGCATCCCGGCGTATCAATTGGCGGTGGTGGTGGATGACGCCGCAATGGAAATCACCGAAGTCGTGCGCGGCGCGGATTTGCTGTTGTCCACAGCTCGGCAAATCCTGCTTTATCGCGCGCTGGAACTTGCTCCACCGACATTTTATCATTGCCCATTGGTTACAGATGAGCGCGGCCAACGGCTTGCGAAGCGACATGATGCTTTTAGTTTGCGAACACTGCGGGCAAAGGACGCTTCGCCGGAAAGATTACGTCGAGCATCCATTGTATTCGGCGCTTTTTGATTTTTACCAGGTCACCAATTGGAGCCTCACGTCGGCCCTTGCAAGACAAGATCCCCAACCTTCCTTCTTTCTCCATTCATGGTGCCTTGCCGGGCCCTTAATCCTTCTTCTGCCCCATCACCCATTCGCGCATGTGTTTTTCGAGCACATCCATCGGGAGCGCGCCGTTGCCCAGTAACTCGTCATGGAACGCACGGATATCAAATTTTTCACCCAACTCCTGTTTTGCATAGGCGCGCAGTTCCTTGATTTTAAGTTCGCCGATTTTGTAGGCCAGCGCTTGCCCGGGCCAGACAATGTAACGGTCCACCTCGACAGTAATATCATGCTCATTCTTGCCGGCATTGGTCATGAAATAATCAATCGCCTGCTGCCTGCTCCAGCCCATCGAATGAATGCCGGTGTCCACCACCAGCCGGATCGCGCGCCACATTTCATAAGTCAACCGGCCAAACTTTGAGTAAGGGTCCTTGTAGAAGCCCAGTTCGCCGCCCAAGCTTTCCGCATAAAGCCCCCACCCTTCTACAAACGCGGTGTAGCTTTGATATTTCCGAAATTCCGGCACGTTCTCAAGTTCAAGCGCCAACGACAATTGCAGATGGTGTCCGGGCACCGATTCGTGCAGCGACAGCGGTTCCATCTCCCATTTCGGCCGCGTCTTGAGGTCGTAGGTGTTGGCATAAAAATATCCCGGCCGCCCGGCAACAAGCGAACCACCCTGGTAATACGCTGTCGTCTGGGACTTCTCCGAATAAGCCGGCACCGGCAGCACGCCGTAAGGCAGGCGCGGCAATTTGCCAAACAGCTTGATCAACTCCGGATCAACCCGCTTCGTAATGTCGCGATACGCGCTCAACAGGCTTTCAGCATCGTCAAAATAAAACTTCGGGTCCGTCCGCAGATAGTTGCAGAAATCCTTGAAGCTCCCCTTGAAGCCGCTCTCGGCGATAACTTCATCCATCTCCTTGCGGATGCGTTTGACCTCGCTCAGGCCGAGTTCGTGAATCTGTTTCGGCGAAAGCGTGGTCGTGGTCTGTTCGCGAACATTGAACGCATACCAGGCCTGCCCATCCGGCAGATCGCTCATGGCGACGCTCTCCCGCGCGCCCGGCAGATAAGTCCTGACGAGAAACTCATGTAACTCGCGAAAAGCCGGGGTCACGCTGTTGGTCAAAACCGCTGCCGCTTCCCGGCGCAGCCGTTTCTGTTCCGCCTCTGGAATGCCAGCCGGAAATTCATTGAACGGTTGCAACAATGGGTTCTTCGATGGATCCGGCTCCAACTGGCTTTCCACCTGTTGCGGCACGTCCCGCAACGTGATGCGCGGTGGCGTAATGCCCGCCTCCAAGCCTCGCTTCATCAGCACAAGCGATTGGCTCACCACGGTCGGAACCCCCTTCAATCGCGCCAGAATGTCCTCGTAATCCTGCACCGACTGATGGCGCATCAGCACTTCCAGCATCTGCGGCGCTTCCTGTTGCACACCGCCGAGCTGGTTGACCGGCATATATTCGGTCTTGAACCGTGACCCTTCGATGCTTTGCTCGATTTGTTTCTTAAATAGATCGTAATTAAGCTGGTCGGCAGCGTCCAACTTCGATCGGTCAACCGTCCCGATGACTTTGAGCGGCATCTGGAGATCGCGATTGCGACGTTCGATGGCCTCAAGCGAATTGTCCGTCCAGCGGCGGTTTTGTCCGGGATAACCCACATCCGTGGCCCACTCCGGATATTCCGTCATCAAGTATTCCCAGCGCACCTGGAACAATTCCTTGAGTCTGGCCGTTTCAGCCTGATGGGATTGGTTTTCGATCAGGCGGGTGTAGCGCTGGTCGAAAATATTGGTGGATTCCGCGTTGGTGCGGACCGCCGGCACAAGAAGAATTACAATCGCTGCTGCCAGCCGGGCGAATTTGCACGATGAATTGTTCCGCTTCACCTTGATAAAACCAAAGTTGCGATTTCGCGGCGGATTCATTGTATTCATGGGTGGCTATCACCCGGCCGACGTTTACATGTGCGCAATGATATTGTCACCAAACTCGGAGCACTTGATTTCCTTGGCCCCTTCCATCATGCGGGCGAAATCGTAAGTGACCCGCTTGGACCCAATCGCCCCGTTCAGACCTTTGATGATCAAGTCCGCCACTTCCGTCCAGCCAAGATAGCGGAACATCATTTCGCCACTGAGCACCACGCTGCCGGGATTGACCTTGTCGAGGTTGGCGTATTTGGGTGCGGTACCGTGGGTCGCCTCAAAAATGGCGTGACCGGTCACGTAATTGATATTGCCGCCGGGCGCAATCCCGATGCCACCCACCTGCGCTGCCAAGGCGTCGGAAAGATAGTCACCATTTAAATTCAGGGTCGCGATGACATCGAAATCTTCCGGCCGCGTCAGCACCTGTTGCAGAGTGATGTCCGCGATGGAGTCCTTGATGAGCACCGCGCCGCCTTTCAACGCGGCCTTCTGCTCTTCGTTTGCAGCCAGTTCGCCTTTTTCCTTTTTGGTCCTTTCCCAATGCGCCCAGGTGTAAACCTTGTCGCCAAAAATCCGTTCCGCCGCCGCGTAAGCCCAGTCACGAAATGCCCCCTCGGTGTATTTCATGATGTTGCCCTTATGCACAATGGTCACGCTCTTGCGTTTTTCACGCAACGCGTATTCGATGGCCGACTTGATCAACCGGATGGTGCCGACGTTCGAAACCGGCTTGATGCCGATTCCAACCTGCACCGGAATGTGAGATGCGT
>JAQGPB010000290.1 GCA_028293265.1 Pedosphaera sp.
GTATCGGACGTTGCCTTTTTCTAAAGCAGTCCCAGTGCCAACTCAAAATCCCCCATAAATCGCATGATTTCAACCGGCGTAAAGACGTGTGCGTAATATTCCCACGCAACCACGCGTGAAAATCACACAGTTCACGGATTTGAACTGGATTTCCACGCATCCCCCGCCCTAAAGTCTCGCCGCCGATGAAGAATCTGTTTCGCGCCCTCCAATATTTCCGCCCGGACGCGCCACGGATCGCGGTGGTTTGCCTGTTGCTCCTGCTCAGCATTGGTGCAAGTCTCCTCAAACCCTGGCCGCTCGCCATCATCGTGGATTCTGTCCTCGGCTCCAAACCGGCTCCCGCCTGGCTGGCAAATACCGCCACCCCGGCTTCCAAAACTAATCTGCTGCTGATTTTAAGCGCGGCCACGCTCGGCATCCACTTGGCCCAAGGGTTCCTTTCCTCCGCCCAAAACTATCTCGCCATCAAAATCGGCCTGCTCGGCTTGCGCCGCGTGCGCAATGACCTTTTCAACCGGCTGCTTGAGCTTTCCCTGCGGTTCTACCAGGGCTCAAAAACCGGCGACCTCATCTATCGCGCGACGTGGGATGCCTACTCTTTCCAAACGCTTTTTCAACAGGGCCTCATCACCTTCCTCACGGCGCTGATTTCACTCGTGCTGATGATGGTCGTGATGTGGCGTTTGAACATCCCCTTGACCATTGCGGCGGCGGCCACGATCCCGGTGCTGCTGATTTCCATAAAAATTTTCGGCCGCAAGATGCGCGAACGCGGGGTCAGTGCGCAGCGAGCCGACAGCCAGGTCACTTCGCTGATTCAACAAACCATTGCCGCGCTGCCCGTGATTCAAAGCTACGCCCGCGAGGCGGACGAAGCGAAAAAATTCACCGCCCAAACTGCCGCCGCCCAGGAGCAACGCCTCGCCCAGCACGGCTGGGAACTGGTTTACTGGCTGGCCATCACCGTGGCGTTCAGCTTCGGCACGGCGGCCATTGTCTTTATCGGCACCCGCCAGGTCCAGGCGGGCCGTTTGACCGTCGGCGAACTCTTCATCTTCCTTGCCTATCTTACCCAGCTCTACGAACCGCTCAACCAGCTTTCCCACGTGGGCGCAACCATCTCCAGCGCCAGCGCCGGAACGCAGCGTGTCTTTGAAATCCTCGATGCCAAGGACCAAATCACCGATGCACCGCAGTCGAAGCCGGTGCTGCGTCCGAATTCGAAGGTCCAAGTTTCGAAGCCAGACGCCGCGCCAATCGTGGCCAATGGCAACATCGCTTTCGACCACGTTTCATTCAGCTACGAGCCGGGCCAACCTGTTTTGAAAGATGTCAGTTTTCAAGTCCCCGCCGGCGAATCCCTCGCCATCATCGGGCCGAGCGGTGCGGGCAAAACCACGCTGCTGAATCTGCTCCCCCGTTTTTACGATCCAGCCCAAGGCTCGGTGCGTCTGGAAGACGAGGACCTGCGCCTTCTGCGCGTCAAAGACCTGCGCTCCCAAATCGCGCTCGTGCCCCAGGAACCGCTGCTCCTGCCGGTGACCATTGCCGAAAACATCGCCTACGGAAAACCCGACGCCACCACCGCCGAAATCGAAGCCGCCGCCCGCGCCGCCAATGCCGATGCCTTCATCCAAAAACTTCCCCAACGCTACGCCACCGTCGTCGGCGAAGGCGGTGCCCGCTTGAGTGTCGGCGAAAAACAGCGCCTCAGCCTTGCCCGCGCCTTCCTTAAGGACGCCCCCATTCTCCTGCTGGACGAACCCACCAGCGCGCTCGACTCCGAAAACGAAGCCCTCGTCATCGCGAGCCTCCAACGTTTGATGCAAGGCCGCACCACCCTCATCGTCGCCCACCGTCTCAGCACCATCCGCCGCGCCCACCGCATCCTCGTCCTCAAAGACGGCCAAATATCGGAAATCGGCACTCACCAAACCCTCCTCGCCCAAGGCGGCTACTACGCGAAATCGCAAGAAAACCTTTGACCACTTCCGCGTAACGCGGGCGTCCACGCCTGCGGGTTACGGCGGCGTCTCGCCGCCAGTAACACAACACCAAACCGCACGACCCCATAATTTGTGAAGAAATTCTCGATCGGAAAATTCATTTAAAAAACTTGATCCGACATTTCTTTTTGTTATTCTAGTTGTCGTGCAGGCGGGAGGACTGTCCGTTTGAAAACGGTGGCCGGGTTTTGTACAAAAAAGCCCGTAATAACATCAAATCACACCATATGACGGGAAATGACACGCAATCGGAAAAATTACTTGTTCGGCGGCCAAAAGGGCCGGCCCTTCGCCACCTTCAAAAGGCCCGTAATTCAGGCTAATTCAGCATAGTTCGCCTTAATTCAGCTTATTTAGCCCCCTCCCCCCCATGGATTTTTTGAACCCTCAATTACCAGCAGAATTCGATTTAAAGCGCTCAATGTTAGATGTTTCGGCTTGTGTCTCTTTATGTCGCTTGGCCAAACCCGCTGCTCAATCCATCCAAACAGTTCCAAGATTGCTTTTTCCGGCCATTTCCGTTTAATGAAGTTGGTTTTTTCTATTAGTCTCAAAAAATCTCGAAACCTATGAACCGATTGCTGCGCACTTTCTTTGCCCTCCTTCTCTGCCTTTCATTCGGTCAAGCGGCCAACGCTTCATCCATGCTCCCCATCACCACCGACCGTCATGTTCAAATCTCCGACGCCGTTTTCCGCGGCCAGATATTGAGCCTGCAATCCTGGCAAAGCCCGGTGGACAACCACATTTACACCACCGCTGCCATCCGCGTG
>JAQGPB010000293.1 GCA_028293265.1 Pedosphaera sp.
GAATCCGCGACTCAACCTTGTGGCGGGCCGCATTTTCCCTCGCCATCGCCAGCGCCTCGGCTGAAATATCCACCGCGACAATTTGCGCCGCCGGACACTTCACCGCCAGCGCAATCGCCAAACACCCGCTCCCCGTCCCAAAATCCAGCGCCGTCACATTGCCCAAGTTTGGAGTCCCGGCTTCAGCCGGTCCCCTTTCCGGCCCCAGCCCTTCGATGTTCGATGTTCGATGTTCGATGTTCGATGTTTCTTCTTTAATTTCCCCTTTCGCATTCAAAAACTCCCACCCCATTTCCGCCAGCAACTCCGTTTCCGGCCTTGGCACCAGCACATTGGCATTAACGGCAATTTCCAACCCCCAGAACGAAGTCGAGCCGACGATCTGCTGCAACGGTTCGCGCTGGCCGCGCCGCGTCACCATTGCCCGCAGCTCGTCCAGTTCCTTCGGCGTGAGTTCGCGGTCGAAATTCAGGTACAAATCCATCCGCCGCAATTGCAGCAGATGCGCCAGCAAAAGCTCCACCTGCAGGCGGGGCGATTCGACCTCTTTCTTCGCCAAAAACGCCGCGCTGCGTTGAATCACTTCCAATACAGTCACCTCAATACAATAAGTTCAACGCCCCAACTGCAAAGTGCAAAATGCAGGCGCAAATCAGGCTTTGATAAAAAACTTGTGAATTGCGCCCAAGAACCGGTTGTCGGCTCGTCCGGGCTGAAAGGGGAAAGGCTGACTTAAGGCCAGCCCAAATATTCCAGCGCGGGTGGGGCGAGCATCCCCGCGAGCCTTCTTCTCCCTCTCCCTGCGCTCTCCCTGCGAGGGGTTTGAACATCGCACAATTCATGCATCGCGGGAGAAGGCGTATCAGCTTCTGTTCGAGTTGAACCCGAACCCTATGTGGATTTGTGACGAGTCCACCCTGCGGTTCTTGACCGTCAAAGAAGCAGCGGTCCCCCTCAGCATTTGGAGGAGATTTTTTCAGAAGTCTGCGCAATAGCCATTTGGCCTGATGCGCGCTAGGTTAAATTAAGATGAGTAATGAGGAGGGGAGTGCAAACAATCATGAAAACTTATGAGGTTTTGAAACGTCCGTTGAAATCTTTAAAATGAGGTGAACAATGAAATTGAACTACCCTGCTGAAATTCGACATGCCACAATTCCGCTCAATTACGGGACCGGGCAAATTCCTGCGCTTGGTTGTGGCACGCTGATCCCGGATCCGGCCGAGACGAGGAGTGCAACGCGAGACGCGTTGGAGGCTGGATTTCGACATTTTGATTGTGCCGAAAGGTACCGGAATGAGCGGGAGGTGGGAGAAGGATTGCGGGCAGGCCTCGCGGCCGAAGGCATCCAACGCGGGGACCTGTTCATCACCACCAAACTATGGAACAACAACCACCGGACGGACCGCGTCCGGCCTGCGCTTCAGGCGAGCCTGGGCAGGCTCGGACTCGATTATCTGGATCTGTATCTCATTCACACCCCATTTGCATTTCAACCGGGAGATAATCAGGATCCGCGGGATGAGAATGGCAACGTGATTTACGATCGTGGCGTGACCCTCGTTGAAACCTGGAAGGCCATGGAAAATCTTGTTGATCAGGGCAAATGCCGGGCCATAGGACTGTCCGACTTTGACCTGGAGGACCTGCTGCTCATCTTTGAATCGGCGAGGATCAAGCCTGCCGTCTTGCAGGTTGAGTCTCACCCGTATCTTCCTCAAACTGAATTATTGGAATTTTGCAACGACAAGGGCATTGTGTTGCTGGCTTTTGCGCCATTGGGTCATGGGCTCAGGCAGGGCCCGCTTCAAGACCCCGTCATTTTGGATATTGCAAGGCGGGTCAATCAGACTCCGGCCCAGGTGCTGCTCGCTTGGGCGGTTCAACGGGGCACAGCCATCATCACCACTCCGAAAACTCCGGCTCGTGCCCGCGAAAACTTCAACATCTCCGCCCTGCCTGACGATGCTTTTGAACAAATCAACCATATTGGAACCCGGCAAAGGCTCAATACTGTCACCAACACTGGCGTTCCTGGATTTATCCCGCAAGGAAGGTAAAGCATGGTTATGCCAAAACCCAAAGCAGCAGAGTTTGAGACTGCAGGAGAGCAACAGATCAGAGCGTCGCTGAATCTCCATTGGGCTGCATCCGCAAGCGGCGACCTGCAAGCCGAACATGACATTTATGACAGTGAGGTGATTTGCGATTATCCTCAGTCCGGGGAGCGGATTCATGGCAGGCCCAATTTGCAGGCTCTTCGGGGCCAGCACCCCGCAAAACCATCCGGATTTGCTGTGCTGCGGTTGCAGGGACACGTCAATTTGTGGGTAACTGAATACATCATCACTTACACCGGGGGACCGGTTTACACCGTGAGCATCATGGAATTTCGGAAGGGCAAAGTGGCGCATGAGACGCAATATTTTGCCGGGCCGTTCGAAGCGCCCCCTTGGCGTGCCCAATGGGTTGAACGGACCAGGAAGTGAAAAGCTGACTTTCATTGACACGGTTTTTCTGAGGATCAATAGCCGGGCACTTTAAAACCGTTTTCGAAAATCCCCGTTCGCCCAAACATTGCGCGCCCCAAAATGCATCTTGCGCTTGCCGCGGCACAATCCTATTTTCGGCGCATGAAACGATTTTTCGCCATTCTTTGCCTGTTCACCGCCGCACCGCTGCTGCCCGCGCAGGACGGGACCGGCAACGCCGCCGCCATCGCCTCCCGCCAGGAAGCCGAGGAGAATTACAACACGCTCAAAGGCCACGTGGATGACCTCATCGCCGCCCAGACGGACTTGCAAAAGCGATTGCAATCGCTCACCAAGGAAATCAACGAATTGCGCCAGGAGATGTCCAAGCCCGCCGGCAATTACGCCAGCCAGGAGGACCTCAAGGCCCTGACCCAGGCCATCCAGGAAATTGATAAAAAGCGCGAGGCGGACAAGGAGCTGATCTTAAAGGAAATGGAAAAATTGGGAAATGCCGTTTCCGCCCCGACGCCCTCTCGTGGCAGCTCGAAGCCGCCGGCTGCCAACACCGGTTCCAGCACGGCCAATGCCGATCAAACCGGATTCTACTATGTCATCAGAAAAGACGATTCGCTCTCACTCATTGCGCAAGCCTATCGCGAACAAGGCATCAAGGTCAGCACGCATCAGATTCAGGACGCCAACCCGAACGTGAATCCTGCCAAACTGATCGTCGGCACAAAAATCTTCATCCCCGCCCCCAAAGGCAGCGTCCTCAAAAATCCGAAAGACTGACAGGCTTATGCGATCACTGCGCCGGCTGCACACATATCTCGGATGTTTTTTTGCACCGCTCCTGCTTTGCGCCGGCGCAGTTTGCGTCCGCGCCGATGACCGGCCGCTCGCCTCCGGCCCGCAATCGGACGGTGCGTTTCGCAAAGTTATTCTTGATTCCGGCACGCTCACCAACTCGGACGGCACCTTGATGGGCCTGCTTCAGGACCCGATGGAACTCGCCGTGGCCCAGGACGGGCGGGTGTTTTACGCCGAGCGCGGCGGACGGGTGAAAATGTGGACGCCAAAAAATCACGCCACCGTCGTCATCGGTCAGCTTAAAGTTGAGGACTACAAGCAGTTACAACTGGAGGATGGCCTGCTCGGCATCGCGCTCGATCCCAATTTCCTCCGCAACAACTGGATTTACCTCTATTATTCCCCGCCGAAGACGACGCTGGACGACAACGGCCAGAAGGCCGGCGAGAACATTCTGTCCCGCTTCACGCTGGCCGGGGACAAGCTCGACCTGAAGTCGGAGAAAGTTCTGCTGCATGTGGCGACCCAGCGCGAGCAATGCTGCCACGCCGGCGGTTCGGTGGCATTTGACGCGAAGGGCAATCTTTACCTTTCAACCGGCGACAATACTTTTCCACACGCTTCGGAAGGCTACGCGCCCATTGACGAACGCCCCGGCCACGGGCCGCGCGACGCGCAAAAATCCTCGGCGAACGCCAACGATCTTCGCGGCAAAGTTCTGCGCGTGACGCCGCAACCGGATGGCACGATTAAAATTCCGGAGGGCAATCTGTTCAAGCCCGGCACGCCCGGCACGCGCCCGGAGATTTATGCGATGGGCTGCCGCAATCCCTTCCGCATTTCACTCGATCAGAAAACCGGCTTTCTGTATTGGGGCGATGTCGGCCCGGATGCGGGGACCGGCAAGGAGGGACGCGGGCCGGTCGGCCTGGATGAAATCAACCAGGCCCGCGCGCCCGGCAATTTTGGCTGGCCTTATTTCACCGGCGACAACAAGCCGTATTGGAAATATGACTTCGAGACCAAAACCTCCGGTGAAAAATTCGATCCTGCGCATCCTGTCAACAACTCGCCCAACAACACCGGCATCAAGGAGCTGCCGCCCGCCCAGCCAGCGATGATTTTTTACCCGCCGTCGCAGTCGGCGAAATTCCCGGTTGTCAACGGCGGCGGCGGGCGCACCGCCATGGCCGGGCCGGTTTATTATTTTGACGAGCAGGTGAAATTCAAGCGCAAGCTGCCGCGCGAGTTTGATCACACGCTGTTCATTTACGAATGGTCGCGGAACTGGATCATCGCCGTCCATCTCGACGCCGAGGACCATATTGCGCACATGGACCGGTTTTGTCCGGACATGACCTTCAGGCGTCCGATGGACATGGAATTGGGGCCGGACGGCTGCCTCTACCTCATCGAATGGGGCACTGCGTGGGGCGACAACTTGGACTCGCAAATTGTGCGGATCGAGCATGCGGGCGAAGAAAAGTGAACAACATGACTTCTGAACGTGTTTTGCGCGGCTCGTTGACATCGTTGATTACCATCGCGATGCTTCCCGCAGGCTGGGTCATCGGTCTTTTTTGCGGCGAACATCTTGCCAGACTTGTTCTTCATCTCGAAGGCAAAAACAGCTCCCAAGGCGATCTGAGTACTTTTGTAGGCACTGGTGCCGGATCGGGAGCGGCAATAACCACAGTTGTCCTGCCCTTCCTGGCCTGGTTTCTGATCAGGCGACTATGGAAATAAATTCCGGGAAACTCCTTTGCCTATCCGTTTCAATGATTCCTCAATGCCTGCCCACCAGAAACAACAAAATGGCAACGCCCACCACGATACGGTAAACACCGAACGCGATGAATGTGTGCGTCTGCACGTAGCGAAGCAGCCATTTCACTGCGATGAACGAGACCACCGCCGCGACCACTGTCGCGAGCAAGACCATGCTCCAATTTTCATGCGGAGCGTCAATTGCCGGATGGTGCAATGACTTGAACATTTTATAGCCGCCAGCCGCCAGCATGGTGGGAATGCTTACTAGAAACGAAAATTCCGTGGCGGCGGGACGGCTCAGCCCCAGCATCAGTGCGATCATGATGGTTGTGCCCGAACGGGACGCGCCCGGAAACGCGGCCGCTATCAACTGGCCGATGCCCACAGCTACCGCAATGGCCCAGGTGACATCAGTGCCCAATTTTTTCCCGCGCAACATGGTTTCGACAGCGATGAAAACAATTCCTCCGATCAGCAACGCCCACGCCACCGGCGCCAGTTCCTCCGGCAATTTGAAATGTTTCTTCTCCATGATATAGCCGACAGTTCCCGTAATCACAAAAGCCAGGATGAGCTTCGCCAGATAATCGCGCGTCGCCGGCTCCCGCCAGCGATAGATGAATTGATGGAAGCGCGTGTGGAAAAGAGGAATGACCGCCAGCACCGCGCCAGTTTGAATCACGACGTTAAACAAATCAGTCTGGCGCGGCAGCCAATGTTCGGCGATCAACAAATGGCCGGTCGAGGAAATCGGCAGAAATTCGGTGATTCCTTCGATGATTCCCAAAATGACAATGCTAATCCAGTCAGGCATCCGATGTTTAGATGCGAAAACAAAGCCGCTGACAAGCAGGAAATAGGATTTGTTTCAAGCAAAGCACGACTTGGCCGTACCGCCACGACCTCCAGCGTAGCGCGGACTTCAGTCCGCTTCAACGTGGGCCAACCATGAAGCTTGGGCTACGCGGATAGCGCTGGTAATCGAATGTTTAAGAGGACTGAAGTCCGCGCTCCTTTTTTGTCACGTGCCGCTACGGTTCACCGTTTCAGTGGGTGGCCTTCAACGTCAGAAAATGATAGATGGCGGCGACCACGCCAAAGTAAACCCCGGCGGCAACAGCGCAGCGCCAAATGGGCAAAGTAAAACTGGCCTTCACGACCACGATGCACGTGACCAGCAGTAACAGCACCTGCCAATGGCCGATCATCGGGCCGAGATATCTGCGCTCCGAGTTGCACAGGATGGTCATGAGGACGACGGCGCTGAGGCTGCGCAAAAGAGAAAACCCCTGTTCGACGGGCGAAAGCAAACGGACAGTTCCCCACAGCGCTCCAACCGCTGCGACATACATGACGAGGGCTACTTTAAGGAACGGCAAAGACTTGTGAAACAAGACGCCGATGCTGCTTATATGGTTGCCATGCATGGCGGTTCTCCTGGTAATTCTTCGCTTATTTTTTCTTTTCGAAAAAGCTGCCTAGCATCGAGCGCCCTTCCAGCGCGCGTTGCTGCACCTTCAATTGCCCGAGGACGGAATGCCAGCCGATGTAAAGCTTGTGCCACTGGCTTTCGAGATTGCGCAGGCCCGCGTCGTTCAGTTCGCTCAGAAAGCGCAGCGAGGGCGCGCTGCCCACGAGCGCCAACACTTCATCCTTCGTCGGCGTGCCGGCCTCGATCGCGGAGAGAATCATCTCGAGCTGCTGCACGATGACGGTCTTGACCTCGAGGAACTGCCCTTCGGCCTCGATGTCGAGTTTTTTGGCGCGCGCCAGGTTGACGAAATGGTTGAACTGCTTCCAGCACTCGGTGTAGTTCTCCAACTGTTGGATGAGCTGGTGCATTTGTTTCTGTTGCATAGGCGTGATGAGGTGGAAGTTAGCTGGGGTGGCTGGAAAGGGTTTGCGGAACCAGGAAAATGATGGCACCGCCGCGCAATTCACGCGCGGTGAGTTTCAGGTTGGCGTAGCGGATGATGAGTTCGTGCAGTGAAATCCGCGCAATTTGCGCCGCGCGAAAAGTGCCGAGCACTTCCGTGGCGATTTCTTCGGCGAATTCCTCCGGGAACGCCTGCGGCAGGGTCGAGGCCAGCACGCGGCCGTCCTTGTCCACGGTGAAGCTGCCGCGGGGCAGCGGCATCAGCAGCGAGGCCGGCTTGGCAAACAAGTTCAGGATTCCCATAATGCGAGGACTTTTTTCATTGATTCCTGGAGCTGTGCGGCGGTCATGGCGTGTTCCCAGCCGACGCAAAAATCTTCCGTTTCATTGGGCGCGAGCGCCACATTGCTGTGCGGGCCCAGGCCGTCCAGTTGTTGCAAGGGCCCAGCCTTCAGGCGTTCGCCCAATGCGCGAAACTGTTCGAGCGTTTTGCGGCTCCAGTCGGCCACCGGCACCGGATTCTCCAGCCCGCGGGATTCGAATGCAGGTTCTGTGCCCGGTTTCAAAACGAGGACAAATTCAACGCCTTGAAACCGGGAAAGCGCCGCCAGCCGGGAAAAAGGTTCGCCTTCGGTCGCTTGGCTGCCATTTATTTGACCCTGGGCTTCGTCCTGCGCCTGCGCCGTTTCGAGCAACAACCCTTGATAAGAATTGAAAATGCTTCGCGCGCGGTCCGGGTCGGCGGGAAGGGATTCAAAATTTCCCGCCTTCCAGGAAAGAATGCGATGGAACGCAGCTTCGGCCGCCAGTTCGTCCGTGGCGGCGTCAATCACCTCGCCCGCCTGGATCCAGATCCGGCCGGTGAGCGGACCGTTCGTGATCTTGAGCACTATGGAGTTTTGCGAAAGGCATTCCAACTGGATGAGGTCCACAAGGCTCTTGCTTTGCACGCCGCGGAATCCGCTTTCGGCTTCACGGCCCAGGAGCGACTCGATGCAGTCCAGAAATTGCCTGGTTTCCTCGGACGATCCCGGTTTTTGCCAGAACAAATCCACGCCCAAGCCGTACACCCGCGAACGAAATTGCTCGTCCCTCACGGAAGTCAGCACCACGGTGCGCAGTTCGGGAAATTTCCGCCGCACGATGGAGAGCACCTGCAATCCATCCATCTTGGGCATGTTCAAATCGCAAACCATGAGGGTGAAAGGCTCGGCCTCCAGCATGGCGATGGCGCGCGCCCCGGTGGTGGAGGTGAAAATCTCCGGGCGGCTCGGCAATTGCGCCAGAATCTCCCGATATACATCGAGCAGATCCTTGTCGTCATCCACCAGCAGGATTTTCGGGCGCATATTGGATTTGGTCGTCGGTCAAATTATGTTGTTAATTGGTGCAACTCGCCGGGCTTTCATGATCACCGGCAACAAATAAGGGAGTCTTAGCAAGTCGCATTCCCAATTGCGGACTGTTGTTCTTTTTTCATTTTTCAACAACGGGTCAAGGAATGAGGGTGGTGTGGCCTGCCAGGATTCCCATCCGTCGGCATGCTTAAACAGGACACCTCGTCTCGTCATGGGACA